>JAKAKQ010000033.1 GCA_021813425.1 Nitrospirota bacterium | reverse complement strand
CTTCCTTTACTACCGCGCCAAGGAGTATCTTCAATTCATTGACAGTATTTTCATCGAGCACCTCGGTCTGTTTCGGATATATCTCATCGATTATTATTTTGTCCCTGTTTTCGATCCTCTCATACGGGATTAGCTCCAGTTTTTTGCCTGTCGCAAAGACTGAATAGGCATTCACCATCTCTGACAACGTTACATCAGATGCACCCAGTGCAAGCGGCATATAAGGCTGCAGATCGCTTTTAATCCCCAGTTCTCTGGCAGTGTTAATAATATTTTCTATGCCGACCCTGCTTGCAAGTCTAACCGTCGCTGCATTTAATGATTTCGCAAGAGCGGTCTTTAAAGTGACAGTGCCGTGATATGTTCCATCGTAGTTTTTCGGGGTCCAGATCTGGCCCGGTTTTGCTCCTCTGAATGATATGGGAGAATCGGCTATGACATCTTCTGATGTCATCCCATCTTTTATTGCAGTAACATAAACAAAGGGTTTAAACGCAGAACCCGGCTGTCTTAATGCCTGTGTCGCCCTGTTGAACTGGTTTTTCCAGAAGTCGAATCCACCGACCATCGCCTTGATATGTCCTGTGCGGGCATCTATCGCGATCAGTGATGCCTGGACCCCCTGCCTGTCTCTCTTTTCGATATTCCTTATACCGTTTGTGAGCGCCTCTTCTGCTATATGCTGCATATTGAAATCGATGGTGGAATATATTTTATATCCCGATGTATAGATCCCGGCGCCATATTTATTTTCGAGCTGCTGCCTTAATAATTCAACAAAATAAGGCGCCTCATATTTTCTGTAATGGGGAGATGTTGGTATCGGTTCCTCAAGCGCCCTGTTATATTGTTCAGTGGTTATAAATTTATGTTTAAGCATTGAATCTAATACTGCCTTCCGCCTTTCTTTTGATCTTTCGGCATTTCTGAAAGGGGAATACTGTGAAGGGGCCTTTGGAAGGGAGGCAAGCAGTGCAGCCTCTCCGATTGACAATTCATTTACCGACTTGCCGAAATATGTCTGGGAAGCAGCCTCTATGCCGAAGGCCCTTGTACCGAAGTAAGTCTGGTTCAGATAAAGACCGAGGATTTCATCTTTTGTATAACGCTTCTCTATCTGTATTGAAAGCACAGCTTCCTTGAGTTTACGCTTTAAGGACTTTTCAGGTTTCAGGAAAAGCATTTTGGCAAGCTGCTGGGTTATTGTGCTGCCCCCCTGTACGATGCTCCCTGCCCTGATATCATGCAGCAGTGCACGTGTTATACCAATAAAGTCAACCCCGGGATGGCTGTAAAAGCGGACATCTTCAATAGCGATGAAGGACTTCTTTACATGATCGGGGATGTTGTAATATGGAACAAAAGTCCTTCTTTCATAATAGAACTCTGCAAGTAGCTGTCCGTCGCTTGAAAAGACCTTAGATGATTCAACAGGCACATATTCTTCAATCGCATTTACCCTGGGCAGATCAGCAAGGGTCCAGTAAACAATGCCTCCGATTATGCCTGTGAGTGCACAGATGGATATAAAAATATAGATCAGCTTTCTTGATTTTAATCTCCCTGCTGCTGTTTCGAGTTCCTGTTCAAGTCTGGACATGCTTAATTACTATTATACAAAACTTCCGTGAGGTGGTGAGATTATTTAGAGTCTGCATATAAACTTGGTCATTTGCCCTTTATATGTCATTCCGGCTTGTCCGGAATCTTTCCGCAAGAAGGATTCCCGACGCGTTTCACTTGCGGGAATGACATGTAATTGATGATTTGATTGAGTTTATAAACTGACTCTATTTAAGGTATGATTTCTCGATGGCTAAAACTTTCCTGAGCCTTTTCCTGTGGCGGGCCTCGTTTGAAAATCTTGCTTGTATGAATGTCCTGACAATTTCCCTGGCAAGCATCGGGCCTATGATCCTTGCGCCGAGGCAAAGGACATTCATGTCGTCGTCCTCAACACCCTGATGTGCTGAAAATGTATCATGACATACTGATGCCCGTATTCCCGGGAACTTGTTTGCAGCTATGCAGGCGCCGACTCCGCTTCCGCAGATCAGAATTCCCCGTTTGGCCTTCTTATTTATTATTTTTTCTGCGATCGCCTTTGCAAAATCAGGATAATCCGAAGGTCTGTCATCGTGAGCGCCTGTATCGACAACCTTATGTCCTGAATCTCTCAGAAAGGAAATAATCTCTTTCTTAAGATGGAATCCTCCATGATCAGCACCGACTACAATTATCATTTCTTAAGCAATCTCTTTGCCCTGCTCACAATATTATCGACAGTAAACCCGAACTTTTCAAATAGCACCTTTGCAGGCGCTGAGGCGCCGAACCGGTCAATCCCTATAACATCGCCTCTTAAACCGACATATTTATACCACCCGAGGGTTGCTCCTGCTTCAACTGCAAGTCTTTTTTCGACCTTAAGAGGCAACACGCTGTTTCTGTAAGGATTGCTCTGACGGTCAAAGATCTCAAAACATGCCATATTGACAACCCTCACCTTCACACCCTCTTTCTTCAGGAATTCAGCGGCCTTGAGTATAAGTTGAACCTCAGATCCGGACCCCATCAGAATGATATCAGGCAGGCCCTTCGAATCAAGGAGTGTGTAACCACCTTTTTCAAGGTTGTCTGCAGGGGGGAATATCTTCCTGTCAAGGACAGGCAGTCCCTGTCTTGTCAGAATGATCGCATGCGGCCTGCTCCTGTCGGCGATTGCGATCTTCCAGGCCACGGCTGTCTCATTCGCATCAGCAGGTCTTATTACATTTATGTGAGGCATTGCCCTGAGGCTTGTCAGATGTTCGATAGGCTGATGAGTAGGGCCGTCTTCGCCAAGTCCGATCGAATCATGGGTGAATACATAGATAACATGCGCATCCATGAGCGACGCAAGCCTGACAGAAGGTTTCATTTAGTCTGAGAAGACAAGGAATGTGCCGCCATAGGGGATGAGCATCCTGCTTAAGGCCATGCCGTTCATTGCAGCTGCCATGGCATGTTCCCTGACTCCAAAGTGGATATTCCTGCCGCCCTTTGCCGTTCCGAAATCAGTATATTTTTTCAGCATCGTGTTGTTTGAAGGGGCAAGGTCGGCAGATCCTCCGATCAGCTGAGGCAGAAAATCTGCAAGGGCATTCAGTACCTTGCCGGATGCGCTTCTGGTAGCTATGGATCCGTCAGAGGGACTGAATGCAGGGAGCAGTTTTTCCCAGCCGACAGGGAGTTTTCCATCTGCAAGGTCATTCCATCTCTGTGCAAGCGCCGGATGCCTCTTTACATACCTCTTGAAAAGTGATTTCCATCTATATTCAAATTCTTTCCCGGTCTTTACAGCCTTTCTCATGTATTTCAGTACCCGGGGCGGAACGCAGAATCTATGTTTTACCCAACAAAGATTTTCCCTGGTTAATTTGAGTTCCTCTTCTCCGAGGGGTGATCCGTGCACATCTGCAGTATTCTGCTTATTCGGACTTCCAAATCCGATGTGAGTGCGCACCATGATGATCGAAGGCCTGTTTTTTTCCTTTTTAGCGTTTATTATTGCAAGCGCAATCTCTTTGAGGTCATATCCGTCTGCATGCTGGACATGCCATCCATAGGCCTCGAACCTTTTCCCTGCATTTTCTGTAAAGGTCAGGTCGGTTGAACCTTCGATTGTGATTTTATTGTCGGAATAAAGATATATTATCTTGCCGAGCTTGAGATGCCCTGCAAGTGATGCGGCCTCTGATGAAACCCCCTCCATAAGATCTCCATCGCTCAGGATCCCATAGATGTTATAGTCAACGATGGGAAATCCCGGCCTGTTGAACATTTCCGAGAGATATTTCTCTGCTATTGCCATACCAACGCCGGTTGAGAAGCCCTGTCCCAGCGGCCCGGTTGTTGTCTCGATGCCACATTCGATGCAGTATTCAGGATGACCGGGCGTCTTGCTTTCCCACTGCCTGAAGTTCTTTATATCATCGAGGGAAATATTATGTCCGGAGAGATATAAAAGACTGTAAAGGAGCATCGAACCGTGGCCTGCGGAAAGCACGAACCTGTCCCGGTTTTGCCATTTTGGGTTTTTCGGATTATGTTTGAGGAATTTATTCCATAATACATATGCCATCGGCGCATCACCCATAGGCATGCCGGGATGCCCGGAATTTGCCTTCTGAACAGCGTCAGCCGAGAGCATCCTTATTGTATTGATGCAGAGTTCATCGATGTTCATCTTCTTCACAGGTGCCTCCAATTTATGTATATAACAATAGTTTAATTGCTGGAGAAACTCTAAATGGTACAAAAATTATCACAGTTAGGTCAATCAGAATGTCATTTGAGAAGTAACTATTCAGTTGCGGGTGCTAATATACCCCCCTTTAGCAAAGGGGGGCGAGGGGGGATTTTTATATGACTCTAAAATTATTCAATAAAATCTCCCCTAACCCCTCTTTTCCAAAGAGGGGACTTATCCAATACACCCATAACTGAGGGGTTACTTTGTGAGCCATTTTGATTGTGAGGGATCAAGGATATAATCAAAAGTGTCTTGTTGATAATGCCATATTGAGCTATGATAAAACAAAGGTTTATAAGTCATAGGATATTCAAGGGGGCCTTAAAATGAAACATCTGAACTGGAAAGTTTTAACAGGTCTGGCGTTGATAGCATTTTCCGGATTGTTTTATTTAATCCATTATGCAATCTTCAGGGACTCCCACCATATTTTTCTTTATCTGATAGGTGATATCGCATTTCTTCCGATTGAGGTTTTACTCGTAACACTTATCATCGAACATCTTCTGAATGAAAGGGAAAAACAGGTATTACTTAAAAAAATGAATATGCTGATAGGGGCTTTTTACAGCGAGGCGGGCATGAAATTGATGAAATACTGCTCCGGTTACAGTTCCGATCTTTTGGAAATCAGAAACAGGATGCTGATTACGGTCAAATGGACGGAAAAGGATTTTTCAAATGCGATGGAATTCGTGCGCAGTTCGGATCCAAAGATCGACAGCAGGAAGGGCGACCTTAAAATGATGCGGGATTTTCTTCAGGGAAAAAGGGATTTTCTGCTCGGGCTTCTTGCAAACCCGAACCTCCTTGAGCATGATGCCTTTACAGACCTTCTCTGGGCAGTGTTCCATCTTGCTGAAGAACTGTCGGTAAGAAATACCCTTGAAGGCCTGCCGAGGACCGATTATGACCATCTCTCAGGCGATATGAAGCGCGCCTATACGCAGCTTCTTTCAGAATGGCTTGCGTACATGAAACATCTAAAGAGCGACTACCCTTATCTTTTCTCCCTGGCCGTCAGGATGAACCCGATGGACGCCGATGCAGACCCGGTGGTGAAGTGAGAAAGTTTTAAATTTCGTACAGACTGTTTTTGTTCATTCAGGCTATACTTTTTAATATTGCAAATATTAGGTAAAGAACTTAAGATTTAGGAAATGTTCAAAATATATATTCTTTATTTCATCATATGAAAACCTGGGAACATCCCGGCGGTAAACTCCGAGAACTCGGCGCTGAATTTCTGACAGATGCTGAACTCCTTTCAATCCTTATCTCAACAGGCACAAAAGGAAAATCAGCAGAAGAAGTTGCGGAAGAGATTCTAAATAAGTTCAGCTCATTCAAAGGCATGGCAAACCAGCCTCTTGAGAAATTTCTCCAGTTTAAAGGGCTGGGTGACGTAAAGATTATCCGGATTGCAGCAGCCTTTGAGATTGCAAGAAGGATTGTTAATCAGGTATCAAAAGATTATAATAAGGAGTAATTGGAGGTGTGATATGGCCAGAGCAAAGGCAATGACTGCAGATGATATTGAACAGCTTGTAGAACAGAAACTTTTTGAGATTATTGGAGACCCTGATTCAGGTCTTCATTTAAAGAAAGAATTCAAGGCTAAATTGGAGCAGAGACTCAAAAAGCCTTCAAAGAGAATTTCTCACGAAGAGGTATTGAAAAGATTTGCCTAAGGTTGATTGGGAAAAAGAAGCCTTAGACGACCTTCAAAAAATAGACCGTCCTATAGTAAAACGCATCCTAAGTAAAATCTCATGGCTCTTGCAGCATTTTGACAACATAATTCCCGAGACATTATCCGGAGATATGTCAGGACAGTTCAAACTCAGAGTTGGCGACTGGCGTGTTGTTTATGTAATTGAAAAAGATAAAATTATCATCAAAGCTGTTGGACATCGGAGAGAGATTTATAAGTTATGAAAAAATCCAAGCTTAAGGAAAAACCTTCCAGAGTTCCTGATATCTCAGAACAAGACATTACTCATAAATTCAAAGAATACATCGAACAAATCTCAACACAAAACACAGAATCCGCAAAAGCACAGAGGTTTCTTATTTTTTTAAAGGATACCTTTGGCGATGTAAATGCTGGTTTTGTCGAAGACTATCTTCACGGTGTTGAAAAATATGTCAGCGTAAAACAAAAAGATATAATCCTTAGGGGAAGGATTGATACTCTTTACGGCAACCTGATAATTGAATTTGAGAAGGATTTAAGAAAAACTTTAAACGAAGCGCAAGGGCAATTAAAACGGTATACCTCATACCTCATTCAATCGGGAGACAAAGCTAATTATTTATGCCTTGCAACAGACGGAATTCTATTTTATGTCTACTTGCCGAAAATAAGAGAGAACAAAGAAGTTGAGCTTGAAGAGATAGAAAAGATAGACCTGACGAAAACAGAACCCTATCAGGCTTATTTCTGGCTTGACAGATATTTCTTCAGAAGAAAACTCCTCCATCCCAAGACCGAGGAAATAGTAAAGGACTTCGGAATAAAAAGTACTGCATTTAAATATTGTCTGCATGTCTTTGAAAGGATATGGGGCAGTATAAAAAACAGGTCGGACTACAAGGTCGTCTATGATAACTGGGAAAAGTATTTGAGGGTCACTTACGGAAGTGTCATCGGCAGCGAAGGGCTTTTTCTGCGGCATTCATATCTTGCAGTATTTACAAAGCTTATTGTCTGGATGCGTCTATCAGAAAGTAACGAGGTTCCTTCTCCTGAGATGATTATTAAAACCCTCGATGGTGAATTCTTTGTCGAGCAGGGGATAGACAACTTTCTTGAAGAAGACTTCTTTTCATGGATTGTGAGAGAGCAGACCAAGGAAACAGGGCTCGATATATCAAAAAAACTCATTAACCAGCTTGCAAATTATAACCTGAGAGAACTTTCAGAGGATATCCTGAAATCACTTTATCAGGAACTTGTTGACCCTGAAACGAGGCATGACCTCGGCGAATATTATACACCTGACTGGCTTGCTCAGAAGATGGTGGAGCATATTTTAAAAGACAATCCGTCTGCTGCTGTTCTCGACCCTTCCTGCGGTTCAGGTACGTTTCTCTATATGACTATCAGACACAAAAAACATTTGCTTGGTTTGAACAAGGATACTCTTGAAAATATAGTACATAATGTTGTCGGCATTGATATTCATCCACTTGCAGTAATTACGGCAAAGACAAACTATCTCCTTGCCCTCGGAGACCTTCTTAAAAAACGAGGATCAAGGAGGGTGCAGATTCCGGTTTATCTTGCAGACTCCATTAATCCGCCTGAGGAAAAAATGGAACATAGCCTACTCACACAAGTGCCGAGTTTTCATACTAAAATTGGCGATAAGACAGCTTATATTCCTGACACCGTGATACATGATCCTTCTCTTTACGACCAGGTTATAGAGACAACTAAGGAATTCGCAAAACATTTTGCGGGCAAGACAGGTGGTAATCTGGAAGCCTATGAAAATTTCATAAAACAGCATATTCCAACTGTAAGCGATAAGAGCACTATTGACATGCTTTTTTATACAGCGCAGGCAATGAAAGAACTTATTGAAGAGGAAAAGGACAGCATCTGGGCATATGTTATGAAAAACATGTTCAAGCCCTTATTTCTTAAAGAAAAGTTTGATGTAATTATCGGCAATCCTCCCTGGCTATCCTACCGTTATGTGGACAAGGGTGAATATCAGAAGTTTTTAAAGAAAATGATTGTGGAAGACTATAAACTTCTCAGCGGTGTATCTGTTGGAGAAAAGATGAAGGTCAAAGCAGAGCTAATGACCCATATGGAACTGGCTACTTTATTCTTTCTGAGGACTGCTGACCTTTATCTCAAGAATGGAGGCATTATCGGCTTTGTAATGCCGAGAAGCCTTTTTACAGGAGACCAGCATAATACCTTCAGGCGTCAGCATTATCAATTAAAGCTTGGGTTTACAGAAATATGGGACATGGAGAAAGTCAAACCGCTGTTCAATGTACCTACTTCTGTGTTTATCGCAAAGAAGGGTACATCTACGGTTTCACCATATAACGCAGAATTCATATCAGGGAATCTTCAGACAAAAAATACAGGGCTCGCAGTGGCTGAGAAGTTTTTAGAAATTAAAAAAGGAAGTCTTTATGTAAGCGCAAAAGGCGAACGGAGCTTCCTGTCTGCAACTGAAGAGGGTTATATTGAAGAACAAAGAAGTCCTTATCATTCATTATTCAAGCAGGGGGCGACAATTGTTCCGCGCAACTTCTGGTTTGTGGATATCAAGCCTCATCCGAAATTTGGTTTTGATCCTTCTGCGCCTTATGTGGAAACTTCGGAGGCTTCAGAGAAAACTGCAAAGGAAAATTATAAAGGCATATCTTTCAAAGGCAATATCGAGAAAGATTTCCTTTATGCAACTCTTCTTTCCACCGATATAGTGCCATTCGGGTATCTGGATTTCAGGACTGTCGTTCTGCCATTGATTCAAGAGGCAGAGGGATATTCAATCATAAAAGATAAAGAAGCGAGCAAAAAAGGATTTATTAATCTCTCAAAATGGCTTCACAAGGCACAGAAGATGTGGGAAGAAAAAAGAAGCGAGAAGGCAGATAAAATTGATGTTGTTGACTGGCTTGATTATAGACATAAATTGTCTGAACAAAAACAGACAAGATACAAAGTTTTATATCCTACGTCAGCAACTTACCTATGTGGAAGTGTGGTTGAAAGAAAAAGGATTACACTTGAAACAAATGGTCAAGAGTTAGAGCTTAAAGATTTTATTGCTGATCATATTACCTATTGTTATGAAACGAATAACAAACAAGAAGCATATTTTATAGCATCTATTCTTAATGCTCCGATTGTTGATGTCCTATTAAAACCCATGCAAGCACGTGGCCTTTTTGGTCCAAGGCATATCCACAAAAAAGTCTGGGAACTTTCGATTCCTGAATTTAACCCTTCAAATGAAGACCACTTAAAACTTGCAT
Source organism: Nitrospirota bacterium (assembly GCA_021813425.1). GTDB lineage: Bacteria > Nitrospirota > Thermodesulfovibrionia > Thermodesulfovibrionales > UBA6898 > JAKAKQ01. Next base: position 5,520 of record JAKAKQ010000033.1, on the reverse strand, counting down.
CACTCGGTGAAGAATGCACAAAGAAGGTCTCAAAACTCCTCTCAAAAGGCACTGCCACAAAAACCTCTACTGAACTCGTTTCAGCATCCATCGGGAATCTGAGAAAGATGATTAAGACGGAACTTGCTGAGGAGATTAGAGAGATTGATGGGATTGTGAAGGGGATTTTAAAAGTATGATTTTTAATAGAAAAGGAAATTATGAAACATAATAAATCAAATTCTTCAAAGCAATCCCTTGTGGTTCAAAAGCTCGAAAATATTTCGAAGTCTATCTTTCGTAATTACTATCCTCAGATAACGGAGCTTATCGGCAATTCGCATGGTATTTACGCCCTGTATGATGGGGATGAGCTTTATATCTAAATCGGATTATAATAATTAATTCTTATATAAAATCATTATATTTGCTAAAATCATAATATTTTGTTATTCTTGAGTCAAGAACCCCAATGGATAAAAACAAAGCCATAGCAACTCTCCTGAGAAAAGAAAGAGAATCCTTGAAATATACCCTCAAGGATGTTTCTCAAAAGATGGGATTTTCAAACTATCAGACGTTAAGCAGCATAGAGGCAGGTGAACGAGAAATTAAGGCATGGGAGTTGGCAAGTCTCGCAGAAATTTATGGAAGAAAGAGCGATTTTTTTCTAGCTGAACAAAAAATAGCCTCTCAGCCAAGGATTCTTTGGCGTGATCCTGCAAAAACAGTAAACAAGATTGAAGCAGAACGAAGATTCATCTCATTTTGTCAGAACTACAAGAGGCTGCTGGAGCTTACGAAGGAAGAAGACATAAAACTCCTGGCTTTCGCCCAGCCTGGGAAAAATGAATTTAAAAAAGGCGGTTTTGATTACGTTGTGGAGTTAGCCGAAGAGTATCGTCGTGCTTTAAATCTTGGAGGAAGGCCGGCGTATTCTTTAACTAATGTGTTAGAGCAACTCCTAAATATTTTAATCCTGTATATTGACGTAGGCTCAATTGTCTCCGGCGCCTCAACCTCCGGCGACTTCGGCAAGGCAATTCTTGTTAATGCAGGCGATGCTCCGTGGAGACGCAATTATGATTTAGCGCATGAATTTTTCCATCTGATTACATGGGATTTATTTTCTGATGAGGAAATATATTCAACGTCAAAAAATGTTAAAAGCGAAGTTGAACAATGGGCAGATGCATTTGCGTCAGCCTTTTTGTTGCCTTCTGAAGAAGTACGCAGAGAATTTTCCAAAAGGCTGGAGGGCAGTAAAATATCCTATATTAATCTTGTTGAAATCGCAAGGGAGTTTAAGGTTTCGATAGAAGCATTATTATGGCGATTAGTTAATCTTAAACTTTTAAAGAGAAAGGATGTTTTAGATTTCAAAGATAACATTAAAGATGTTGATAAAAAAATGAGGGGTGGCGATTGGGCGGATGAGAAACCATATCTTTCATCACGGTATATCACACTTGCAATCAAAGCACTTCAGACTGGAAAAGTTTCGAAGGCTAAATTTGCTGAATACATAGACAAGCCTTTCAGCGAGGTTCCTTCTTTTTTAAGAAAATACGGCTACGACGAAAACGAGGACTACTCGGTTGCTTTTACTGCTACTTGATGCTGACGTAATCATCGATCTCCATAGACTTGCCATCTGGGGCCAAATAACAAAAGATCACAAGGTACATATCCCTTCAATAGTCTTACATAAAGAAGTCTATTATTACGAAGATAATAACGGCATACGACACTATATTGATCTTGAAAAGGAGATAGAAGTTACAATCAATGAGCTTTCGTGCACAGCGGAAGAACTATTGTCTTTTAAAAATGAATTTGATAGGGTCTTTCAAGAGGAACTCCATGATGGAGAAAAAGAGGCGTTAATACTTCTTCAGAAAAAAGACGATCTCGTGCTTTGCACCTGTGACCACGCCGCTATAAAGGCTTTAGCATTGCTTGATTTGTCTGATCAGGCAATATCCTTCGAGAGCATGCTAAAGAAAGCCGGCATTAACAAGAAACTCGAGTTTAAGCATACAGAAAAACGTTTTAAAAAAATCTTATCTGAAAGTAGCATTATGAAAATACAGGGAAGGGGATTAAAGAAGAGCACGGATTAGGAAATAAAACTAAAGTTAAAAGCTGGAAGTTCTGGTATATAAAAGACATGAATGGTGAGTGGGTAAGGCTTTCCGACTACAGATAAGAATTATATCTGACTCCCGCCCTGCCGCGGGCATCCTCATAAGTGAACGTTACATCCCCAGGGCCTCTCTTGCCATCCTCTCTGCAGTTTCAAATACAGCCTTTTTGCCTTCCTCGGTTCTTGCCTCGATATAAAACCTTACCTTCGGCTCTGTGCCTGACGGTCTTATCATAAGCCATGAGCCGTCGTCGAACACAAGCTTTGTGCCGTCAACTGTAATTACGTTTTTAACTGTACGCACAGCACTGTTAATGGTTAATGTTGAGCCTTTTTTATACTTCTCGCCTATGACCGATAACTTTTTCACAAGCGGTTCTCCGACAAGCGAGCTGTCGACCGCTATGCCTGAACGGTCAGGATAAAAATAACCGAATTCGTCCATCATGTCTGTCAGATATCCGCTCAGATTTTTTCCTGTAACAGCCATTATTTCGATAGCAAGAAGGAGTCCGAACAATGCATCCTTTTCGAGTGTATGGTTATATCCTGAGATGCCGTCAGATTCTTCAAATGCGACTATAGCCTTTTCCGCAGAACTCCTCAACAAATACGGCCTGAAATTCTTGAATCCCACCTTTGTTTCCTTTACCGGAATCTTTAATTTTTCTGCGATAGCATTGACTAAGTTGCTTGTGCCTACTGATTTTGCAACGACTCCTGAAATCCCTTTATGTACGTGAAGGAAATGCAGGGCCATCGCCCCGAAATAGTTCATCGGTATCTGCATGCTTCCGTCAGAATACCTGATGCGGTCTCCGTCAGGGTCCATGATAACCCCTAATTTTAACCCTGCTCTGCTTTCTTTTAGAACCTTTTCGACCCCAGCCATATTTCTTTCAGACGGTTCAGGAGCGATTCCGCCAAAAAGATAATCGTCATCAGTACGCAGATATTTGATCTTTTCATCTTCGCCGATAATCCTCTGTATGCGGCCCCTTGTTGAGCCATGTACATTATCAATACAGATAATACAGTCAGCTTTTTTTACAAAATCCCGGATCCGTTCGATATCAAGTGTCTTTCTTTCGGTTAAATATTTGATATAGAGGGACGTAAGGTCGATCGTTTCCATTGTTTCAGGCTTTGCCGGTTGAATTGAAGAAGATTCCTCCATCATCCTGTTGGATATCTCCTCAATCTTAGTCGTGATCTCTGATCCCGCAGGCCCTCCATCAGAAGGATTAAACTTGAAGCCTGCATAATTTGCAGGATTGTGAGAGGGAGTAAGATTTATCGCACAGGCAGCATTAAGCATCTCTATGCCTGCTGAAAACTCCGGTGTTGTTGCCTCTCCGGCATACCACGTCCTGATGCCTTCTTTTTGGAGAAGTCCGATGACTTCCATCGCAAAGTCATGTCCGAGGAACCTGTTGTCATGTCCGACAATAACGCCGCGCTTTTTTATATCATCGAAATCTGATACCCCCATTGCCTGCATTACAGCCTTGTCATCGCTCTTAAGCATCTCTATGATCGCTGATGTCACGATGCGCAAATTACAGAATGTAAAATCAGTCCCTATCTCGCCTCTCCATCCCGAGGTCCCGAATACAATCCTCGCAGGTCTTGTGTTTTCTTTTGCGAATCTCTCTATATCGGACAGAAGCCTCCTGTTTTTTGAGATATCGGAAATTATAGCCTTCCAGCATGAAGCAGCGTTTTCAAAATTATGGGTCATTGAATTCTCCAATCCATTTCCGGATAATCTATTTTATCACAATGTGATGCCGGCTTGAATTATCCCGGATATTCTATCTCAATCAATCATGAAATTATAGACAGGCCCTCAGATGCTGAACCAGCGTGATATAATTTAATAAGACAACATCTGCGGGAGTACGATTGGGATCCGACCCTGATCATGCAAACCATTTTTTAGAGAGAGGAAGATATTATGAATAAAAGAAAGGCATATGTTTCTTTATTGTCAGTGATCACGCTGACCACAGGGATAATATTTGTCGGGTTGCTGCAGGCAAAAGAGGAAATAACCCTTGTGTCGCTAAATGAATCAGGGATAATAAAGCTGCCTTCTCCCAGACATGACAGCGACGTATCGGTTGAAGAAGCTTTGCTTAAAAGGAGATCGGTCAGGGCTTACAGAGACATATCGTTGACGCTCGCTGAAGTTTCACAGATTCTCTGGGCTGCCCAGGGCATAACAGATGCAAGTGGTCTCAGGACCGCTCCTTCAGCAGGCGCTATTTATCCGCTTGAACTTTATGTTGTTGCCGGCAACGTGAATAATCTCCCGGTCGGGATTTATAAGTACAGACCTCATAATCATGAACTTTTGAAGGTTGAAAATGAAGACAGAAGGGCTGCGTTATGCAGCGCTGCTATCAACCAGCTTCCAATCAGAAATGCTGCAGTTGTGATAGTATTGTCAGCAGATTATGAACGAACAACCATGAAATATGGAGAGAGGGGCAAAAGATACGTACATATGGAGGCAGGTCATGCAGCACAGAATGTTTGCCTGCAAGCTGTTCCGCTGAATCTTGGTACGGTGGTTATCGGGGCTTTCAATGACAGCGAAGTGAGAAAGGTTATAAAGATGAAGGAAAAAGAACAGCCACTTTATGTAATCCCTGTTGGCGGAAGATAAAACAGACGTAAATTATATTTTTTGTAATGAATTTAACCCACAGTCAAAAATAAAGCCGGATACCTTTGGTCTTGCCGACAAGCCACTTCCCTCTTTCTTTGTCAAGATAAAATGTCATATGCGCCGGCTTGTCTATATCACCGAGAACATAGCCTGTATCCTGTCCGAAACTCGCTACGACCCTTAAGTCAAGTTCAACAAGGGCGGCTTTATCTCTTATCTCTATATTCTTTATCTCATATTCGACCGATATGCTGTCCATCTGCTGAAAGACCTTCTTCATTCCGTCTTTTATTATAAGATAGGTCATACTATGGTCATCTGAATAATTGAACGAGACCTTTGACATTACCTCATCAAGATTTTCCTCCTGAACGGCCTTAGCGCCTTCCCTGAAAAGCTTTTTTATCCTGTTTTCATCAGAAGGCCATAGAAAGTAAATGATTATGGGAGATAGAATCAAAAGACAGAGAAATATAATGGTTTTTTTGCTCATAAAATCCTCTTGCAGTAATTATAACCCTAAGGCCAGCTTATAGTGAAATGAGCCTAAATTTATAATTTGACATCCAGCCTGTTTTGGTGTATAGGTTTAAGTAGTGTCTGTTGCGGAAGCTGTTATTTGTCACCCTGAACCCTTCGCTTTTTGTCATTCTGAAGGAGTGAAGCGACTGAAGAATCCCGCTCAGGACAGGCTCCGTGAAGGGTCTCGCAACATGTTGAG
>JAKAKQ010000157.1 GCA_021813425.1 Nitrospirota bacterium | reverse complement strand
ACCATTTGATCTAACGAACGTTATGTTCATAACAACCGGAAATCTTGCTGATACCATCCCCGGTCCTTTACGGGACAGGATGGAGATCATCTATCTTTCCGGCTATACAACAGAAGAAAAGCTCGGCATTGCAAGGAAATACCTTTTACCCAAACAACTTGAGGAGCATGGCCTTACAGATAAAATAATCAATATAACGGATACAGCGCTTAACCTAATGATATCCCAATACACAAGGGAAGCCGGCGTAAGGAATCTCGAGAGGGAGATAGCAAACCTCTGCAGAAAAGTGGCGAAAAGGATAGCTGAGGGTAAGGAGAAGAAATTTACGATCACAGTAAAGAATCTTCATGGCTTTCTCGGGGTGCCTAAATTTCTGCCGGAAGAAGAGATGAGATATGATGAGATTGGCGTTTCAACAGGCCTTGCATGGACAGAGGCAGGTGGCGATATTATTTATGTTGAAGCCACAACCATGAAGGGACGCGGAAACCTAACCCTTACAGGCCAGTTAGGAGATATTATGAAGGAATCGGCACAGGCGGCCCTGAGTTATGTTCGTTCAAAAGCCAGGACCCTTGGGATAAAGGAAGATATTTTTTCAAAGACTGATGTCCATATACATGTTCCTGCAGGAGCTATCCCCAAAGACGGCCCTTCCGCAGGGATCACAATAGCTACAGCCATATCATCTGTCTTTACAGGCAAGCCTGTGAATAAGAATGTAGCGATGACAGGAGAGGTCACATTAAGGGGCAGGGTACTTCCCATAGGCGGGCTGAAAGAAAAAACCCTTGCAGCAAAAAGAATGGGTATCAGGAAGGTAATAATCCCTAAAAGGAATAAAAAGGATCTTGAGGAGATACCCAAATACATTAAAAAAGACATGGAATTCATATTTGCAGATACTATGGATCAGGTTCTGAAGGCAGCTCTTAAAACCAGTAAAAAAGAAAAAAGCTGATAAGGCAGAAATCAATAAATGTCAGGATATATTTGCCGCTCTTATTAAGGAGTTCATAAATATGAAGACCTCCAATTATAAAATCCCTCCTATCCTCCCTTTGCCAAATCCCGAAAGCATTCGGGACTCTTTTGCAAAGAGGGGTGAGGGGAGATTTTTTTAATGTGTCATCTTACTACTGCACTCATCCTTAACTGTTTTTGCCGCCATCATTTGAGATGAAACTTTCCGAAATAGGGGAACTTCCCCTCCTAAGAATAATAAGAAAAAGATTCAGGGGAAAAACACCCCGCCTTGTTCTTGGAATCGGTGACGATGCTGCAGTTATAAGGCCGAAAAACACGAACATGCTTCTTACTACTGATATGATGGTCGAAGGCGTACATTTTGATCTGAGATGGACAACACCATATCAACTTGGTTTTAAACTTGTATCTGTGAATGTCAGCGATATATATGCCATGGGAGGCAAGCCTGAGTTTTTGCTTATTAATTTTGCTGCCGGCAAGGATACAGATTACGGCTTTTTCGAAGAAATTTTCGATGGTATAGAGAACGCAATTAAGACATACGGCATTTCCCTTATTGGAGGGGACGTATCATCTTCAGACAGAATAACTTTATCAGCCACTGTAACAGGGTATTCGGCAAAGGTCTTAAGAAGAAGCAGCGCCAGAACCGGAAACAGGATATATGTTACAGGATACCTTGGAGAGGCAGCATGCGGTCTCGAGCTGATGAAAAGGATTAAGAAGAAAGTTAAAATAGAGAAAGGTCAAAAGGCGAAAATATCTCTAAAATGGGACCTGGCTTTACCGCTTATTCAGAGACATCTTATGCCTGTTGCAAGGAATCCTGAAAGATTCATAAAAAAGGCCTCGTCGATGATAGATATAAGCGATGGACTGCTTATAGATCTTTCAAGGATATGCAGTGAGAGCGGAGTGGGCGCAAGGATATACGTAGACAGGATTCCAATGTCGGATCAGCTTAAAAGGACTACTGAATATCTCGGGATATCCCCTTTAGATCTTGCTCTTGGCGGCGGAGAGGACTACGAGCTTTTGTTCACCACGCCTGCAAAAGAAAAAGTGAACGCCTACTGTATTGGAGAAATTGTAAATTCCGGTATGCAGCTTGTCGATGTTAAAGGCAAAAGAAATAAAGTACCAGTAAAGGGATATCAACATTTTACAGTTCAGAGATAAACTAAGGCAGATTCTGACCATAAAGGAATCCCCGCACAGGATTGCGACAGCTTTCGCTGTTGGCATTTTTATCGGGATGTCCCCTCTGATCGGGATCCATACATTGCTCGGGCTTGCTGTCGCATGGCTGTTCAAACTCAACAGGTTTGTCACATTGATAGGAGTATTTGTAACAAACCCCTGGACAATAGTCCCTATTTATACGTTCGGGACCTGGGTCGGCGCCAAAGTTATCGGCATTGATCATATTATTCCCGATATCGACTGGTCCAGCTTAACTCTCCTTGGTTTTATCAAAGAGTTCGGTCCGCTCATCATGCCGTTTATCACGGGCACAACATTGATAGGCATCGCTTCGGCTGTAATAGGCTATTTCCTGATATATCATGCTATAAAGGTCAGCCGTGGGTAAGGTCTCTTTACTGAGTCTGGGCTGTCCTAAAAATCTTGTGGATTCCGAAAACCTCCTGAGGAAATTAAGAGAAAAGGGAATCTGTTATTCTTCAAGTCCTGAAGAGTCGGATATTATAATGATCAATACTTGCGGGTTCATTGAAAGCGCAAAAAAGGAATCCATAGAGGAAATACTGAAACTGGCAAGATTAAAGGAAAAATACAGAGACAAGAAACTGGTTGTTTTTGGTTGTCTTGCAAAGAGATATGCCGATGAACTGAAAATCGAAATACCGGAAATAGACGCCATATGGGGGATTGGAGAAGATGAAAGGATTGTTGAGTATTGCCGGAAAATAACAGAAAAAAAGAGGCAAATTGATTCAAGCTTGGAAAAGATGTCATATTCTTTCTCGATACTGCCAGGTATCTCATATTCTTATCTTAAAATTGCAGAAGGATGCGACAGGGGCTGTTCTTATTGTGTGATACCGGATATACGGGGCGGATACCGGAGCAGGGACCCAAAACATATACTCAAAGAAGCAGGAGAAATGATTGCATCAGGAGTTAAAGAGCTAATTCTTATTGCACAGGATATAACTGCGTACGGCAAAGATATTAAGGGGTATAGCTTAAGCAGACTTATTAAGGATATTGCTTCGATAAAAGGTGATTTTTGGATACGACTTCTCTATCTTTTTCCTACATCGATCAATGATGAACTCCTCGAAACGATTATTGCTGAAGAAAAGGTCTGCAATTATATTGATATGCCGCTTCAGCATTCTGAAGATAAGATACTGAAACTCATGGGAAGAGGGGGGAGCAGGGAATATTTTGAAAAGTTGATATCAAAGATAAGGGATGTTATACCTGACGTGACTCTCCGTACAACCTTCATAGTTGGTTTTCCCCATGAGACAGAAAAAGATTTTAATGAATTGTTAAAGTTTATACGCAATATCAGATTTGACAGACTCGGTGTATTTACGTATTCAAGGGAAGAGGGCAGCACTGCCTATAAAATGAAAGGACAGATGCCTGAACTTATAAAAATAGAAAGACACAATAGGGTTATGGAGATACAGTCTGCCATTTCTCTGGAAAAAAACAAAAGGCTCATCGGGAAGAGGTTCAGGGCTCTTACAGATGAGGTAGAAGATAACATTGCGATAACAAGGCTTTATTCACAGGCGCCTGATATCGACGGGGTAGTTCTTATTAAAAATACTGATATTAAACAAGGCAGTTTTGTGGATGTGAAAATCACAGAGGCTTATGATTATGATTTAAAGGGAGAAATACTCAGGTGAAAAAAATTCCGAATGTTCACATTACACTTTTTGTACTTACTTTTTTAACGACATTAATAACAGGGGCAGGGTACAGCGATGCTAATATATTTGAAAAACCCTGGGAAATTTACAAAGGACTGCCGTTCTCTCTTTCTTTGATGGCCATTCTTCTCAGCCACGAGTTTTCCCATTTTTATGCATCTAAAAGGCACCATACGGAAGCTACATTACCTTACTTTCTCCCGGCCCCTCCCTTTATTTCACCAATAGGTACATTTGGAGCTTACATACAGATGAAATCACCTATCATTACGAGAAAAGCTCTTATTGACATTGGGGCATCCGGACCTGTTGCAGGTTTTATTTTATCTGTAGTTGCTTCGGTTGTCGGTTTAAAATATTCTACGGTTGTGTCTGCTCCTCCTTCAGATGGAGTGATTGGACTTGGCGACTCGATCCTTTTTTCATTTCTCACTCGGCTCGTAATAGGCGACATCCCTGAATCACATGAAATTCTTCTTCATCCAGTTGCGTTTGCGGGCTGGATAGGACTCTTCGTTACCTCTCTGAATCTTATCCCTATCGGACAGCTTGATGGAGGGCATATTGCTTTTGCTTTTTTTAGAAAAATGCACAAACTTCTATCGAGACTCCTCGTAGGAGTTCTTCTTGTTATGGGATTTGTTGCTATCCTCCAGTTATCTGATAATATTTTAAAGACACAAATTCCTTATAGATTGAACATATTCGTGAAAAAATTGCCTGATCTCTGGGCTGGCTGGGCCTTATGGGGAGTACTCATGATGGTACTTGGGATAAAACATCCCCCTGTAATTTACTGGGAAATTCCTCTCGACTGGAAGAGGAGATTTATTGGAGCATTAGCTTTTATTATCTTTATCATTACCTTCATGCCTTCTCCGTTCAAAATCTGATAAAACTGTTGCAATTTCTTCAGTAAGTCCCTCAAAAAATTGAGTTAGGATAGAAAAAGTGGACACCAAAGTAAAGTAAAATACAGATACGGAGGTGTCAAGATGACAAAGCAGAGAATACCTAATGCAAGGTACACGAAGGAGTTCAGGGAAGAAACAGTAAAGCTATTAACAGGCAGGCATATGTTTTTAAATAAAAAAAGGGGAAGTCTGTTCACTTCCCCTTTCTAAAGAGTTACAATTTAGAATCTCCAGGTAATACCAAAGTCAATACTATCTTCTTTTAGATCTGCTTCGACTGTTACAGGAGCTCCCATGAATGTACCGGTCTCTTTTACGGATTTCTTGAATGCGTGCGTGTATCCCAAATCCAATGAAACGCTTTTTGAAATCTGGTAGCCTATGCCTGCAGTTAAATGTGTCTGGACAACAGCAGGGAATCCTGTAATTCTGAAGACCTCATATTCGAAGCGGTTTACAAGTTTTCCCTGAAGATTCACCGGAGGATCAAAAGCGCCATCCCAGCCGTTATGTTCTTTAACAGGGTTTTTAGCATAGTTTACACCTGCGCGAAGGGATAAATTAGGAGTGGGTTTGTATTGAGCGCCTAAGGCAAAGACCCATTGATCTCTCCAGTCAAAATCATCGTAACCTTTAGCGTTAGACCAGTCCAGCCATTTTACATCAGCTTCGATCAAAAGGACTTTCTGTATCGGTTCTAATGCAACACCGACACCAAAGCTCTGAGGACTCTCGAGTTTAAGGGAATCGCTGTCATTATCATGGTTAAAGTCAAAAACATCCTTGTGTGTGATTGATTGAGGCGTGACATAAACAACCCCAACAGAGACAGGACCTTTTTTATATATTGCACCAATTTGTGCTCCAACGCCAAAACCGGAAGATGTTCCGTCATCAAGATCCAGCGCCCCATAGTTTACATGTAATGATGCGCCAATTGAGAAATTAGGATTGATCATGTAGGCGATGTTAGGGGCAAATTTCATGATCTGGAGTTGTGTAAAAATATCCTGATTGCCGGACATCGTACCCGGGATGGAGTCAGGCTGCAGATCGAATTTGTCACGATAATCAACCCCCATTCCTGATACGCCGTATGCTGCAAGTCCGAAACGAAGGTTTGGTGATATGGGTGAAGAAATACCTATTGCAGGTATGACAAACAGATCAGAATCACTTGTTTTCCAGCCGGTATCGCCAAGGGGACCAAAGGCAGTGTTGTTTATCCGGGTATGTGCTTTAGGCATGAAGATGGTGCCGGAAAAATTGAATTCAGAACCGGGGCAATAAGGACCAAAACACATTGCAGCAGGATTGGAAAATACTGCGCTTATTGCGTCCTGGGGAGCTGCAATTCCTACACCTCCCATCGACCTTGAAATAGGACCGATGCTGATAAGGTTATCACCGTTTGTAGCCATTGAAAGGCCGGAGAGGGAGAATATGAACAACACGACCAATGCAAATAAAAACAATCTTTTCATCTTAAACCTCCTTTAGTTTATGTTGCGAGATAAAATACAGTGAATACTATATCACCCCCCTTGTTATTTCGAGATTATCCGGCATAGAACAGGAATACTTTAAAAATTATATCACCTCTGTTGAGAACGTCAAATTATAAATTTATATAAAAAGATTTATATTTGCATCGAGCGCGAAATTCAGGAATTCAGCAGCGCCTGCAACAACAGCGCCGTCAACAAGGTCTTCCTTCTTTACACCTGTCATCTCAAGGGTTGGAGTACAGGCAATAAGCTTCACATCCATCTCCTTGCAGGCGTCTAACAGTTCAGGGATTGTAGGCCAGTTTATCTTCTTTATCATGCTCTTCATCATGACTGTTGCCATTGAAGTCATACCGGGGAGCATTCCGACTATGTTTGGAAATGGTATGGGCGAAGGCATTGCCGGATTTGCTATGGGCGCTACCTTTAATGAATGGTTCTTTTTCTTGTTTATGATATCAACACCATACAGCGTAAAGAATATCTGGACTTCCACATCCATAGCAGCTGCTGTTGATGCGAGTATCAACGGTGGATAGGCCATATCTAACGTCCCCTTGCTCGCTATTATAGCCATCTTCTTCTTTGTACCCTCTGACATTTAAACCTCCTTTATAATCAATAAAGATAGAAACTAATAAACAATATAACTATAATAAAAGCATTTGTCAATATTTTTTTAAGGGAAATGGATTTAAACGGTAGTTACGGTAGTTAATGTCCGGGATATTTTTTGTATTTTTGTGTTATTTTATAATATAAAAAAATACTTAAGGAGATTGTTCTGATGAAAATAATTCTCAAGGATGATATTAAGAATCTCGGACAGATGGGAGAAATAGTTAATGTTTCTGATGGATATGCAAGGAATTATCTGATACCGAAGAAACTTGCTGTTGAAGCTAATACAAAGAATTTAAAAGAGTTTGAACACAACAAGAAGATCATCATGAACAAGGCTGCCAAGATTAAAGAGACATTGAAGGAGACCGCTGATAAGTTGTCAAAAGTTACTGTTACAATAAAGTCAAGGGCCGGCGAAGAAGATAAGTTATTCGGGTCAGTAACAACTATGGATATAGCTGAAGCTTTGAAGCAAGAAGGCTTTGAAATAGACAAGAAAAAAATACTCATAGAAGAGCCGATAAAGAGGCTAGGGACATATTCCGTGAATGTAAAAATACATCCGGATATTTCATCTCAAGTTAAAATACAAGTCATATCGGAATGAAAGATATTGATTTAACCCTTGAAAAACTTCCCCCGCAGAATATTGAGGCTGAGCAGTCTGTCCTGGGTTCTATTTTACTCGATAATAATGCGATAACAACAGCCCTTGAACTGCTGGTTTCGGATGATTTTTATAAAGATTCTCACAGAAGAATCTTTTTTGCAATGTCTGAGCTCTTTAATAAAAATGAACCCATAGATATTATTACCTTATCGGAGTATTTAAAAATAAAAGGCGATATTGAAACTGTCGGAGGTTCGCAGTATCTCTCCTCACTTGTTTCTATGATCCCTACCTCTGCAAATATCAGGTTCCATTCGAGAATAGTTAGAGAAAAGGCAATGCTGAGAAATCTTCTGCGTTCAGTTACTGATATTGCCGGCAATGTATATGGAAGTGAGCTGGATGTTGAAGAACTCATAGACTATGCGGAAAAGACCATTTTCGACATATCAGATAAAAGGATAAAAGCCTCTTTTACAACCTTAAAGGAAGTTATAAAAGACAGTTTCCTGATGATCGAGCAGCTTTATGATAGAAAGGAGGCCATTACAGGGGTCCCTTCGGGCTTCAAAGACCTTGATGAGTTGACTACAGGTTTCCAAAAAAGTGACCTAATAGTAATTGGCGGCAGGCCTTCAATGGGTAAAACAGCCCTTAGTCTTAATATTGCACAGCATATCGGCGTTAATCTGAATGAACCGGTTGCAATATTCAGTCTTGAAATGTCTAAAGAACAACTCGCGTTCAGGATGCTTTGCTCTGAAGCAAGGGTTGATTCAAACAGCATCAGGAAAGGCTTTATAAAAAAGGATGACTGGCACAGTCTTACAAGTGCTGCCAGTAAATTAGCCGGGGCGCCGATTTATATCGATGATTCTCCCGGCATGACTGTTCTTGAGATGAGGGCGAAGGCGCGCAGATTGAAGGCTGAGCATGGCTTGAGCCTGGTTATTGTTGACTATTTGCAGTTGATGAGAGGAAGGGGTAATGCAGAAAGACGTGAACAGGAAATATCAGAAATATCACGTTCACTTAAGGCGCTGGCAAAAGAACTGCGTGTGCCGGTAATTGCGCTGAGTCAGCTAAACAGGGGGGTAGAAAACAGAACGGACAAAAAGCCTAATCTTTCCGACCTTCGGGAGTCCGGCGCTATCGAGCAGGATGCAGATGTTATTATTTTTCTTTACAGGGATGAGATTTATAATAAAAAAGGTAGCGACAACAAAGGAAAGGCGGAGATTATCATAGCGAAGCAGAGGAATGGACCGACCGGAGAAATATCTCTCACATTCCTTTCACACTGCACAAGATTTGAAGAATATACCAACAGAGAATACCAGGATATAGAAGACGCTTTTTAGTCGTTATTTTGTTATTGTCCGGCCCAGAAAAGACAGGAGGTTAAGTGAAAAGGGTTGCTGCTGTTGCTGATCAATTCTACTACGGTACAAGCACTCGTTTAAGACAACAGGTTGAACAGTACATTGATAAAGGGGCCAGAAAAGAAGACGCAATCGGAATAATCGTTCCCCATGCGGGCCTGATTTATTCTGGAGCAGTTGCAGGAGCAGTATATTCTTCAATAAAGTTCCCCGAAACCTTTTTACTGCTGGGACCTAACCATACGGGCATAGGCCCAAAAGTTTCTTTAATGGATGATGGTGAATGGGAAATCCCAACCGGTACATTCAAGATCGACCGTAAGCTTGCCAGCAGGATCGCCTTAAACACTGACAAAATAACAAGGGATTCTCAGGCTCATATCTTTGAACATTCCCTTGAAGTTCAGCTGCCTTTTATCGCATATTTTTCCACAGAAGTAAAAATTGTTCCCATTACCATCCTTTCTGCTTCCCTGGAAGACTGCATGGATATAGCTGAGGGGATTGCAAAAGCTGTAAAAAGCCTTGATTATCCTGTCATAGTTGCGGCAAGTTCCGACATGAGCCACTATCTGCCTGATAAAGTTACGAGGATGAAAGATGAAAAGGCGATCAGTAAAATACTTGGAATGGATCCAAAAGGGCTTTACGAGACTGTCCTGAAAGAAAGGATATCCATGTGCGGTTATCTGCCTGCTACGGTAATGCTTTTTGTATCAAAACTTTTGGGCGCATCATCTGCACGTCTTATTAAATACATGACTTCCGGAGATGTGAGCGGCGATTACGAAAGTGTTGTGGGATACGCAGGAATTGTTCTTACATAGATTAAATATTTAGTTGACAGCAGTATCCAGAATTGATAGATTGAAATGACTGTTATGGTTGATCCTAAAAAGGAAAAAAGGAAATTCAAAAGATACAATGTTGACGGAGTTCATGGAAACATGCTTTTTTCGTCTGATGTAAATATTATCAATATAAGCATTGATGGCTCTGCAATAGAAACTACAAAAAGGCTCAACATAGACAAGGAATATGCATTGAAGATCAAATATAAGGATAATATCTTAAATCTCAAAGGGTTTGTTGTATGGTCAATACTGAGTCATACTGAGACAAGGAAGAATGGGGAGGTCATACCGATCTACAAATCCGGGATGAGGTTTACAAATGTTCTGAGTGAAAAATCGAGTAATCTTCTGAGGTTTATAGATGAGAACAAGACTGAGTCCATAGAAAAGAGGGTGCTTGGCGTAAGATTTAAGATAAAGAGGACCGGCGATGCAATGATAGACTATCCGTATGAATACAACGTAAAGAGGTTAAGCCTGTCGGGTATGTTGATAGAAACAGATAATACATTCGATATTGATTCCAGCCATGATATGGAGATATTTCTGGACAACAGGATACTCCCTGTATTTGGACGCATAGTCAATTGTGTTGAGTCTAAATCAGAAGATTTAACCAGATATGATATAGGGATAGAATTTGTCAGTATGTCTGACGAAGATAAGAAATTTCTGAGTGATTTTCTCGGCAGCCTGGAGAACTCAGGGGAAAAGGGATAGAAGATATCCTTACTGTATTTATAAAATCTCGTATAAACTTCTTTACTTATCTGATTGACACCAAAATTTTACTATGTTAATTTTTCTACATGGAACTCAGCGAAGAAATTAAAGCAACCAAGGACATTATTCAGGCATTCCTGAAATCAAAAAAGATGATCAGGATGTATCCGCCGAACAATCCTATATATGTTAAAACCCTTGAGGACTGTTACAGTAAATTCAAGAATTTTAACTACTATAAGGATATGCTGGTTTTAAAGATAAAACAGAATGAAATTTTATATGACTCTGAGCAGGTTTACAGCAGTGTGGAGAAGGAAGACAATCTCGCTCTTTTCTTCTTTAAGGACGGCTTGAGGGAAATTACCTTCAGACAGGGGCTTACTTCCGAAGAGTTGGAGGAATTCCTGAAAATCATATCTCTTGATTATGACAGGGAAGTAGTTGACGATGATTTAGTCACAATGTTATGGGAGAAGGATTTTCAAAATATACAGTACATTGTTGACGATGCCGTTCTCGCAGACGAGGAGGACTACGAAGCTAAAGCTGTTGCCGAGCTGGAAGAAAAGGCGACTGAAGAGGATGATTTGCATAAGGCTTATGAGGATGCCTTCAAAAAAGAAGAAGAAATCAAAGAAGTATCAATCGTACCTTTAACGGATAACGACCTCCAGCTCCTTTCGGGTGAGCTGACAAAGGATTCTCAGGACAAAATCGGGAAATTGAACAATATGCTTTTTGAGCTGCTCTATATTGCGGAAACTTTACCAGACTACTCGGAAGTTATCGGATTTTTCATGAACTCTATAGATTATTCGATAAGACACGGAGATATCCAGATGGTCACAAATGTAATGGCAAAGATGAAGCAGATAACAGATGATAAGAGTGCTTCTGAAGATATGAAAAAGCATGCAAAGAGGGTCATATTGTTTGCGGGTAGTGACCAGATTGTCAGTCTTATAGGAGAAATACTTGATAGCGGACATGAAATAGAAGAAAAGATCTTTGAGGATTTTATTAAATTTCTTGATAAGAGTTCAATTATGCCGTTCATGAAAATACTCGGAGAATTAAATACCATACATTCGAGGAAAATTGTTATAGATGCCCTTATATTTTTGGGTCCAAAGGATATTATGACTCTCGCTACAGGATTGAACGACTCAAGATGGTATGTTGTTAGAAATATAATATATATACTCAGAAAGATCGGGGATAAAAGGGCTGTCGATTATCTTTTAAGGACCGTAAAACATGGTGATATCAGAGTCAAGAAAGAGGTTATCAGAACACTTGGGGAGCTTGGAGGCGCCGGTGTAATAAAGGCTCTCAAGGATTGTCTTGAAGACCCCGAACTTCAAGTCAGGTCAGCTGCCCTGAGGGCTTTTGGAAATATTGCTTCAGAAGCGGCAAAAAGGATCATTATGGATAGAATCTCGGACAAATATTTCAAGGATAAAGACTTCGAAGAGAAAAAAGAATATTTCGAGGTGCTTACCCGCTGGAAGGACAATGAGGTGTACAATCTTCTTATGGAAATAATGAAGAAATCTACATTCTGGGGAAGATCAAAGAGTTATGAAGACAAGGCATGCGCTGCTTACTGCCTTGGTCTCATCGGTAATAAGGAAGCGTTGTCAATTCTCAATAAATTTAAAAATTCCAGTAATAATTTGCTCAGGGAATACACTTATTCAGCAATCCACAGGCTGGAACATGGCCGGTAGAGAAGATAAAGATATTCTTAGAAGCTCAAAGGACCTGATCAATCAGCTGTCCGTTGTCCTGCGTACTGCCCAGATACACGACCCGAACAATGTAGCTGTTGTTTCAGCCGTTGACAGACTGGTATCCATTATAAATACCCTGCTCAGCCAGGAAAATATTATAACCCTGGAATTGAGGGGAGAATTTTTTTATCTGAACGACTATCGTATACGTTACTCGCTGGAGTATCTGCTTAATTTTGATTTTCTGGTAAGAGAATTTAAAAAAAGAGAACTCGGGAGTGTTATTTTCAAACTCAGGATCGTGCCTGAAGATATAAAAATCTTTGTGAAGGTCTTTACAGAATCGCCTTACTCCGAATCTCCTTTTAATACATTTGAAGAAAAAATGACCGGAGTAAAGAGCATCGAAATAGGAAGACTGAAAAAGGTCGTTGAAGAAGAGTCTTTTGATGTTAGAAAGATGGTAAAAAAGACGTATTTTAATGCTGTCTCCTATACAAAAGGTGTGATCAATAAGATTAAGGCCGGTGAGAAAGTACATCTCAAAAAGGCAAAAAGAGTTGTAGAGACGATGGTCGACCAAATCCTTGAAGAGGAGCAGCTTCTGCTGGGAATGACCGCGATTAAAGACTATGATGAATACACATACCATCATTCTGTGAATGTCAGCATACTCTCTATAGCATTGGGGCAGAGACTGGGGTTGAGCCGTAAAATGCTGACCGATCTCGGCATGGCAGCTCTCTTCCATGACATCGGGAAAATGGAAATACCTCCTGAAGTCCTGAACAAACCGACGAATTTCACCGATGATGAATGGAAGATTATAAGAATGCATCCTGTGTGGGGGATAAAGGCATTATTGAAACTCAAGAAACTGGATGATCTTACAGTCAGATCAGCTATCGTTTCATTTGAACATCATATGAATTTTGATCTTACAGGTTATCCAAAATTAAGGAATCCTTTAGAACTCGATTTTTTCAGTAAGATTGTGAGTTTTGCAGACCAGTACGATGCCATGACTTCCGCAAGGGTTTATTCAAGGATACCAATGGGTCCGGATAAGGCCTTAAGCATTATTATGGAAAGGGCGGGCACCCAGCTGGATCCGCTCCTTTTTAAGTTTTTCATCAATATGGTGGGAGTTTTCCCTATAGGCACGCTTGTTATGCTTAGTACAAACGATCTCGGGATTGTTTATGAGAGCAATCAGCTCTTTGCATCCAGACCACGTGTCATGATAATTGTTGATAATAAGGGTAATAAAGTAAAAGGGAGTGTTGTCGATCTGACTGAAAAGAATGTAAAAGGTGAATATATAAGGTCAATAACAAAAACACTGGATCCTAATAAATACAAGATTAATCTTGCAGAGTATCTGTTATAGTAAATCCCGCACAACGCCTAAGAATTAAACCAGTCCTTTTTTTCCTTGAGACTATCGAGGGTATTGTTTATATTCTGCAATAGCGTTTTTGTTTCTCCCTGTTCCCTTCCGACTTCCCTGATCTCTTCAATTTCTTTGTTAAGGACAGATATTGAGTTGTTCAGGATGTGAAAGTAATCCTTGATATCAGACAGGATTTCAGTAATTCTTTCGAGTCTGTCTATGATAGTGTCTATTTTGACCAGGGGAATTGAAGGGATCTCCTTAATTTCTTCGACTACAGCTGGTTCTGCTGTTTCCTCAGACATGACCTCTATATCTTTTGCCTCGACAGGGATCTCCTCTTCCATCTGATAGGCCATTTCTTCTTTGCTTACTTCTTCCAATTCCTCTATTTCTTGTTCGGGGATAGCTTCTTCAATGCCCTCTGAATATTCAAGGCCGATCGATTCGAAGACAGTTGCTTCAGGGATAACCTCTGGTACTGCGGGCATAACAACATGAGGTTCTATAATCTTTTCAGGCAGTTCCACTTCCTCTTCTTCTTTCGGAGGCTGGATTTCAATTTTATGTTTTCTGGAGATATTCTTGAGCAGGAGTTTTGTAGCCACTTTATATGTTTCCTCAACTCCTGTGCCGTCGATAGCGGATGCTTCGGTGAAATAATAATTGTCATGATTAATATCGCTGTTAAGTTCGTCGATTGACAATATGTTTTTCAGATCTCTTTTGTTGAACTGAAGCAAGATCACAATGTCATCAGGATTGATATTGTTAGAACGAAGGTTTTCGAACATATTTTCCAGACTTTCAATGTTCTGCTCTCTCATTTCCCTCTGTGAATCGGCCACAAAGATAACGGCATCAGCTCCCTTAAGGACGACCCTCCTTGTCGCATTATACCTGACCTGACCCGGCACAGTATAAAGCTGAAATCTTATCGAAAAATCCCTGATCTTCCCGAGTTCTACAGGCAGAAAGTCAAAGAAGAGAGTTCTGTCTGCTTCTGTGGAAAGAGAAAGCAGTTTGCCTTTTGATTCAGGGTTGAAAGTGGAATGAAGGTACTGAAGATTTGTTGTCTTGCCGCTTAATCCGGGGCCGTAATATACAAGTTTAAGAGTAATTTCCTTTGTGGCATAATTGAAAAGCGCCATGGTTTATACTATAGCATAAACTCCGTTTCTTGTCTGGTATTTGACCCTGTACATGGCTTCATCAGCAAGCCTTAAAAGAT
>JAKAKQ010000049.1 GCA_021813425.1 Nitrospirota bacterium | reverse complement strand
ATCAGGGAGGACAGTCTTTATTATCTTGATAGCGTCATCTACCGAAAGACCAAATGGTTCCGGGTCTATTATCGCGGCTTTATATCTCTTTCTGAAAACCATCTGTACGGCAAGGGCAGGGTGCTCGGCTATATCGACCCTGCAACCTTCATCTATCAAAATTCCATAAAGGCTCTTTATTAAAATGGGATTGTGAGAACACAACAGAATATCATTCATGGTAATAATATAGACTGCAATTCCAATGCCACAGAAAAAATGCTGATTTTCCGGCCTTGCGCATCTTAAAGTCAGGATTTTAGTAGAAAAATGCCTCATGGAGTGTGGAAATTTGCCTCAGGCTATGTCAGGACAACATGACTTATTTCTTCTGAGTATGTGTGATAAACTTATTAAAATAGCTTGAATCGATGAGAGGTTAGATTATGAATAAAATAATGGATACGATTGTTTTCGGTAAATATACCGCCCAGGATTTGCTGATCATCGCAGGAGTTACAGTTGTTTTTCTGATATTACTGGTCATACTCAAGAAAGTTATCGGGAAAAAAGAAAGCGGCAGGCATTTCCAGTTTGTTGATTGTATTAACTGTGGCTGGCACGGAAAGGTCAGCAGGCACGCAGGCCGTTGCCCTAAATGCAACGAACCTTTAGGAGAACAAAGAATAAAACGCAAAAAATTAAAAAGATAGAATACAATTGCTAAAGTAATAATTGGCATGATATATGCTATATTAAAAACCAATGAAGAAAAAGATTTTTTTGTATCTTTTAATGCTTTTCCTATTCTTTGCAGCAGGCGCGATATTCTCTACTCTATATATAAAAAATACCACAATTGAACTCAGCCGGCTGATAAATCTTCATCAGATAGAGGACCTGCGACAGAATCTGGTGATGAGTATACAGACCGTTCAGTCGGACCTCTATACAGTTCGCACATCTCTGGGAAGCAAACTTGATTCAATTGTAAAGAATGTGGCAGAACTCGATAAAAATGCAGAGCATTGCACCTCCTGTCACCATGAACCCGAAGTGGCTAAAGAATTAAATGAGATGCAGATGCTTATCCATGAATATCAGGATGCCTTGAGTCAGTACATAACAGTATCTGCAAATTCAGATAGGGTCGACAATCTGAAACTAAATGCCGCGGCAATAGGGAATAAGGCGCTTATGAATACAGGGGAAATGTCCCTGAAGGCAAGTGAGAAGCTCGGATTGATGACGAATTCTGCAATGGCAAAAATAAATAAGGCAAAGGCGATTATTTATATTACTGTATTGCTCACCTTTATCTTTGGCGCCTTTATTGCCTTAAGACTGGCGATGTCTATTACCCATCCGATAAATGAGCTTACCAGGGCTGCGACAGCTATCGAGATGGGAGAAGTCGGGTATACGATCTCTTATGAGGATAGTACCGAATTTGGCAAGCTTGCCGCTGTTTTCAATAAGATGAGTGTTGCCCTCGAAAGTGGTTATTCAAATCTCCATAAAGAAATTATCGAACGGAAGCAGGCAGAAGAGGCGCTCAGGGAAAGCCAGGAGAGGTACGCGCTGTCTGCCCGCGGAGCAAACGATGGATTATGGGACTGGGATCTCATATCAAACCAGATCTATTTTTCTGACCGGTGGAGATCCATGCTCGGCTATGATAAAAGTGATATCGGTGAGAGCCCTGAAGAATGGATAAGCCTTGTGCATGCCGATGACCGGAAGCAATTAGAGGCAAAGATAGCCGCGCATATCAAAGGACATAGCTCTTACCTGGAGAGCGAATATCGCATATTACACAGGGACAGGACATACCGATGGGTACTGAACCGAGGGCTTGCTGTCAGGGATAATAACGGGAAGGCTTACAGGATGGCAGGTTCGCAGACGGACATCACAGAGAGAAAGGTGGCAGAAGAGCAACTGCTGCATGATGCCTTCCATGACGCCCTTAGCGGACTGCCTAACCGCGCCCTGTTTATGGACCGTCTTCACCATCGTCTGCAGCAGCTGATAAAGGGTAAGCAACGACACAGGCAATTTACGTTTGCAGTGCTTTTTCTTGATCTGGACCGCTTCAAAATTATTAATGACAGCCTCGGTCATATGATAGGGGACCAGCTCCTTATCGAGGTCAGCCAGAGACTCTCACGCTCTGTTCGTCCCGGAGATACGGTTGCACGCCTTGGGGGAGATGAGTTCGCGATAATCCTTGAAGATATCCAGGACAGGGAGCATGCCGAGCAGATTACCGAACGTTTACAGAAGGAGCTTCCTTTACCTTTCTATATAAGCGGGAACGAGGTGTTCACTTCTGCGAGTATAGGGATTGCCATCAGTTCTATGGAATATGAAAAGCCGGAAGACATGATACGCGACGCAGATATTGCCATGTATCAGGCAAAGGCCAAAGGCAAGGCTAACTATGAGGTGTTTGACCCCAGTATGTATGCCGGCACAGTGGCCCGCCTGCATTTAGAGACGGATCTGCGGAGGGCTGTCGAGCATAATGAATTTGTTATTCACTATCAACCTATAATAGAGCTCAGTACCGAGAAGATTATCGGCTTCGAGGCCCTTGTAAGATGGAACCACCCAAAGAGAGGGCTTATCTATCCTATGGAATTTATACCGCTGGCAGAAGAGACCGGACTGATCTTCCCTATCGGTGAATGGGTTCTCCATGAAGCGTGTCGCCAGCTGAACGAATGGCAGAAGCAATATCCCTTGAACTCGACCCTGAAGATGAGCGTAAATATCTCGAGTAAACAGTTTTTGCAACCTGATTTGCCTGAAAAGGTTGATCAAATACTCCAGAAGAACTGTATTGATGCCTGCTGTCTGTCTATAGAGATAACAGAAAGCATGATAATGGAAAATGTCGAGTCCGCGATCGAGATGCTGAATAAATTAAAGGCGATGGGAGTCCATATTCATATAGATGACTTTGGTACTGGATACTCTTCGCTGAGTTATATAAACCGTTTCCCTGTTAATGCGTTAAAGATTGACAGGTCCTTTATCGAAAAAATGCTCAGCAATGATGAAAACCTGGAGATTGTAAAGACTATCGTAATGCTGGCCCATAATCTGAAGCTGGATTTGATCGCAGAGGGACTGGAAAGGCCGGATCAACTCAATCAGCTTATGGACCTGAAATGTCATTACGGCCAGGGATTTTTATTGTCAAAACCGATGGATGCAAAGAATGTTGAGACCTGGATAGAATCAAAGCTCCCAACGATGAAATCAAAGCAGCCTTAATTAGTAATATCGTTTCCTCCCCCCATGCAATTATTGCAGGGACACGCTCCAAAAAACTTTATAATGTCGCAATTTGGATACTTATGAAATCGAACGTCTTTCATAAAAATATGATGTCCTTTTGAGTGTCAGACGTCTTGCAAGGGTGGCGCAGATAAAGATTTTTTTCTACATATCCCTGCAAATTTTTATTTTGAAATGCATTTTTTGGGTTAACCAGGATAATTCATAAACTATGCTAATACAGAAAGGACATAGTATTTGAGCGGTTTTATTTGCCCGATATTCAGACAGTATGTATTTTGATTAATAAAGAGGGCAAATACCTCGGAGGTCGAAGACCGAGAATGAGCGAGGATACTATGTCCTTTCTGTTGTCATGGAATTTTATGAATAATGAAGGCTAACTTTAAAATATTCAAAGTTCTGCAGGATTTTCTATGGATTGCTTAATTCCTATCTGCGAGCAGACTCATCGATGCCGTACTTCTTTAGCTTGAGATAAAGGGTCTTTCTGTCTATACCGAGGACCTGGCTTGCCTTGGATTGATTGCCGTTATTTTCCCTGAGCACTCTGAGGATGTAGTTTTTCTCCATCTCCTCAAGGGATGGATGCAGGCTTTTTTCTTTTAGGGAAAATACCACAGGTATTGAAAGGTCTTCAGTCCCTATTTTTTCAGAATCACAGAGGATTACCGCTCTTTCTATTACGTTTTCGAGTTCCCGAACGTTGCCGGGCCATTGATATTCATTGAGCAATTCCAGCACCTCGGGGTTAAGGTCAGTAATCGGTTTTGACAATTTCTGGCTGTATTTTTTCAGAAAATGTCTTGAAAGTACTGCGATGTCTTCTTTCCTTTCCCGGAGAGGCGGGATAGTTATGTTTATGACATTGAGCCTGTAATAAAGGTCTTCCCTGAATTTCCCTCCTTTGATAAGGTCCTTAAGGTCCCTGTTTGTTGCTGCAATCATTCTTACATCGACTTTCAGTATCTTGTTGCCGCCGACCCTCCTGAACTCGCCTGAATCGAGGAAACGCAGGAGTTTTGCCTGTAGCCCTAACGGAAGTTCACTTATCTCATCAAGAAAAAGTGTGCCCTTGTCAGCTACTTCCACAATCCCATGCTTTGTCTGGTAGGCACTGGTGAATGCGCCTTTTTCGTGTCCGAACATCTCGGATTCGATAAGGTTTTCCGAAAGAGTTGCGCAGTTAAGCGCTATAAGCGGTAATGTGCTCCTTTTACTGTAATGCCATATTGTATTAGCAATAAGCTCCTTCCCTGTACCGCTTTCGCCCTGGATGAAAACAGGCGAATCGGTCGGAGCGATTTTTTCAATCAATGTAAATATGTCCTGAAGCTGTCTGCTTTTGCATATAAATTCAAGGGGCAACTCCTTTCTGACAAGTTCCTGCTGGAGCAGCTGACTTTTTATGCTTATCTTCCCGTACTCGTATGCCCTGTTTATGATTATTGCAAGCTCATCGAGCTTGTAAGGTTTTGTGAGATAGTCGAATGCGCCGTTTTTCATTGCTACAACAGCTGTTTCTATGGTTGCCCTGCCGGTCAGGACAATAATGACAGGTGATGCCGGGTCTGCCTTTATCTTCTTCATGAGGGATATACCGTCAATGCCCGGCATCACGATATCGAGGAGAATCACATCATATGAATTTTCCTTCTGCAGGTTAAGTGCGGACTTCCCGTCAGGTGCGGCCTCTACATCAAAACCCTTTCTTGCAAGTTCTTTTTTGAGGAGTCTTCTGATTGGTTCTTCGTCGTCAACCACAAGAACTTTTATCATCTTTTGCCTTTGAGGGCAGCCTTATAATAAATGTTGCCCCATGACCTTCCTCGCTTTTTACATCGATGCTTCCCTTGTGCTCTTCGACTATCTTATGACATATGGCCAGTCCGAGCCCTGTGCCTTCGCCAACAGGTTTTGTTGTGAAGAACGGATCGAATATTTTGCCGATTATATTATTGTGGATGCCTGTGCCTGTATCTGAAACGGCTACCCTGATCATATCGATATCCTGCATGCTTGTGTCCACCTCTGTATTTATAATAATGCTCCCTCCTTCCGGGGTGAAATACATTGAATTGATGATTATATTCATGAAAAGCTGCCTCAGGCTCCCGGGGTCTGCGAATATCTTAGGCAGGTCCCTGTTCAATCTGAGTTCGATCTTATGGTTAAGCCTTATGGCTTTGTTATTGACCAGCAGTATAACTTCCTTTATAAGTTCATTGATGTCGATCTCGCGGAATGTTCCGCCGGATGACCTTGCAAAGTCAAGGAGGCTCCCGAGTATCTTTTTTGATCTGAAGATCTCATTGTGTATGGTTTCGAGGTATTCTGGAAAATCCTCAAATTCTTTTATGTCAAGCAGGTTTTTATCCTTTGCCCTGTCAAGGAGGGCCTCAGAGTAGCCTGCAATAATACCGAGGGGATTGTTTATTTCATGTGCTATACCTGCTACAAGGGTCCCTAATGATGCCAGTTTATCAGCCCTTATTAACTGTTGTTCAAGCTGTTTCTGGGCTGTGACATCTTTGAGATAATGAACTATTGCGTACAATTGACTTTCCTCGTCTACAAGAGGGTATGCCCAGAAATGGAAGAGATTCCCACCCGTACCTTTCAGTTCACGGAACGAAGGCTTTTTAGTGTCGATGGTATCAGAACAGAGACACCCGGCTGTGCTAATGCCGATTTTTTCAAGAAGCTCCCAGCACTGCATCCCTGAAATCTCCACCATGGAAGCTCCTGATTTTAATAAGAGGGTATGGTTTGCGCGGATGATACGCTGGCTGCCGTCCTCGATCCATACCATATCGGTAATTGCATCGAATGTCTTTTCCCACTCCTTTTTCTCTCGCGAGATCTCTTCGAAGAGTAAGGCGTTCTCAAGGGCTATCGATATATGCTTAGCAACGGGGAGCAGTATCTGGAGGTCTTTTTCAGAGTATTTTAAAGGCTGTTTGCTGTCGAGATTAAAGACCCCAAGCATTTTATCCTGAAAGAGGGGGATGCTTATTGTGGACCTTATGCCCTCATCGTATAATTTTCTGTCAAGCTCGAACCTTAATTCAGAACCAAGGTCATAATTGATCCAGGGCCGGTTATTTTTAACTGCCCATCCGGCGCTTGTATTTTCCACAGGGGCCTTTACACCCTTTTTCATGACCGTCTTCATCTCTGTATCAAGTGCGAAGATCAGGAGGTTGTTGGTTTTTTCATTGAAAAGCAGGAGACTTGCCCTGTCATAACCGACGAGTTTTCTTATTTCTGAGACCATTATTCTGAAGACGGTGCCTATGCTCAGGCTTGAGTTGATTATACTGCTGAGTTCATTTGCGAGCTCTATCTGACTCATCTTGTCCCGAAGCTGGCTGATCAGGTTTGTATTTTCTATCGCAACCCCGAGCTGGCTGCCGATTGTGGTCAGGAGCTGTATATCCATTGATGTAAAAAAAGAAGTTTTATGGCTTGCAATGCCAAGGACTCCAAGGATAGTCCCTTTTGAAGAGATCGGCACGCCGGCAATGCTTTCGATTTCCGAATCCCTGTATGTTATCCTTGGATCCTCCGATGCCTTTTTGACAACAAGGGGTCTGGCTGATGAAAAGACCTTCCCGTTAAAACATCCCCCGGGTTTTAAGCGGTCTGCATTATTCATAAAGTTTTCGGTGAACCCTTTTTGTGCCTTAAGATAGAGTTCGCCGGTCTTGTCATCTGTCAGATATATCCACCCTGCATCGGCTTCCATAATTGAGAGTAGCATTTCTATTGTCTCGTTCATAATCATGTCCGTATCTATATGGCTGGTCAGGATCTTTGCAAAGGTATTGAATATCGAGAGTTCCTTTGTCCTCTGAAATGCCTTTTGCTGAAGCTTCTTCTGTCCCGATATATCCTGTATCACAACAAGCCTCTGCCCGTCTGTCTGATATGGAACTACAGATACCTTCGCTATGAACGATTCGCTGTTTTTCTTCCTGCAGACGGATTCATAATATTCAGCTGTGATCTCCTTTTCCTGCAGATATCCGGGGAAAACACGCGGAACGTTATGATCCGCTGTTTTGATGACGGCTTTGTTTGATGTTATGAACTTTGAAAGGTTCCTGCCGATAATATCATCGGCTGTATACTGGAAGACATAGCCTGAAGTGAGGTTCATTGAAATAACATTCTGGTTAACATCGATGATAAAGACAGGCATGTTCAGGAAGTCAAAGGTATTCAATAATAGATCGGTTCCGTTGCTGACTGTGATGCCCATATTTAATTATATCAAAATAAGTTGGCTCTTATCAGTAATTTACCTGCAAATAGTGTTGAAATTTATCCTGTTGTTGTTTTTTAATATGCAATGCAGGCCAAAATGGCAGCAGATGAATTGTTCGAAAAGGGTGTTTCCTTTTTAAAAGAAAATAACCCACTGGGCGCGCTCGCATACTTTGAAAAGGCTTACAGTATCCGCAAAACGCCGGAAGTTCAGTCTTACCTGGGTTTCTGTATCGCGATTGAGAGGGGACAGATTACAGAGGCGACCAGGTTATGCAAAGATGCCATTGAACAGGAACCGGCTAATCCCGTGCATTATCTGAACCTCGGCAGGGTATATATTAAGGAAAAGAGAAAGGATGAAGCTATAGAGACTTTAAGAAGAGGGCTTTCTTTTGGGGACAATACAGATATCAGGCTTTTGCTTGAAAGTCTCGGTCTAAGGAAAAAACCTGTTTTCCCTTTTCTGCCGAGGGGGAATTTTTTAAACAAATATATTGGGCTCCTTTTAAGCCGGCTGAAAATGAGATAATCTTAATATCAAATTTTCCCTATAAACCCACCCTGTCTTCCGGTCGGGCCTTTGGCATATCTGTAAGAGTTGTATTTATCGGGATTGCAGAACGTGCATTCATCAGAAATCCATATGTTCGGTTCAGGGATCCCCATTGATAATGCCTGATATTTATTGGCAGATGGAAGGTCAAGGCAGTATTTATCGTTTCGCTCGATAAAATATTCACCTTCTCCTGTTACATGATGAACCTTATTGAAGACATCGTAGTCAACTACATAACAGCACCATTTTATAGCAGGTCCCATTGCAACAAGAAAATTCTCCGGACCGCATATGAACCTGTCTTGAATTGTCTTTATTGTCTTCTTCAGTATCCCTTCGGCAGTCCCTCTCCAGCCTGCATGGACTGCGGCCGAGATGCCCTTCTCTTTTTCGTATATTAGGATAGGCACACAGTCGGCAACCTGTATCCCGATCAAGAGGCCCTTTTCTTTTGTTATGACCGCATCGGCGATCTTTGGTTCAGGCGATGACTCGATCAGGATAATCTTGTCCGTATGTTTTTGAATTGGCATATAAACATTCTCATTTTTTATTTTCAGGATTTTGCTTATGGCGTCCGGATCAGCGCCATGCCCTTTGTCTGTAAAAAAGGCGGTGATATGGCCTTTGAATATGTCGGGGAATATTAGTCTATGCATCGAGGAGATTTTACCAGATAAGGGTATCAAATTAAAAATTGCGCTTTGACGTCCCTGAGCGCCAGAAGGCTATCGTTATCGCCCCGCATCCGGAGCGCCAATTCATGCTGAAAGCCGACCGCTAGGAGCTAATAGCTGAGTTATTCTGAATCAAACCCGTTTTTTCCCTGTGCAGTAGGAGTATGCATGTGCTGGGCATGTGCCTGAAAATAAAGCTTTGTGAAATGTGTAGACCTGACCCTGCCCGGCTTTCTGTTTGGCTGTTCTCTCTTCGAAGCTGCGGCAAAAAAGAAATATCTTTTAGCTGTTTTTTATTTGATCAAATTATACTTGCCTAAAGTACGCCATTGACGTATAATTATTTATGGTTTTTATCGAGACCCCGATTTTTACGCGGCGAATTCAGGCGACTCTAAGCGGTGAAGAATATCGGCTCTTACAAAACCATTTGGTCAATAGACCGGATTCCGGAAAGCTTATCTCCGGAAGTGGCGGGCTAAGAAAACTGCGCTGGGCTGAGGGTGGTCATGGAAAGCGAGGCGGCATCAGGGTTATTTATTATTGGTTTGTATCACAGGAGATTATTCTGCTTTTGTTTGCATATCCCAAAAGCGAGCAGGATGATCTTACGAGGGACCAACTGAAACAATTGAAAAAAATTATAGAAGGAGAATACCGATGAAAAAAGAATTGTTTAGGGAACTTCTCGAAAGCGTGAAGCAGGGCGGCGCGATCGTGAAAGGCACAATGAAGCCTTCCCGCACCTTTAAGTTTGCCGAGTCCGAGGTTCGAAAGATACGCAAACAATACGGTCTGTCCCAGGACAAGTTTGCAACCCTTATCGGAATAAGTACGGCGACTCTCCGCAACTGGGAACAAGGAAGGCGGAAACCGGATGGCCCCGCGCGTGTTTTACTTCAAGTTGCGGCCAAACACCCGGACGTTCTGCTTGACCTTTCAAGCCGCAAGAAAACCAGAAAGGTTGCCTGATAAATCAACAAAACTTTTCACAGCAACATATCGCCCGTTATATTCATCAGTGTTTACCAGGACCTTTTCCATCATCGTCCTCCTTGTCCATCGTCATTTTATCATAATTGATAAAGAGTTTTGCATTTTACTTTTCAACAACGTATGGAACCAGCTCCTTGAGCGCCCAAAAGGTTGTCGCCTTGCACGAACAGGCTTGTGTTGAGCCGAGTCGAAGCATTTCAGGTATCGGATTAACGATTCTTGCTGAAAGCTGACCACTGAGAGCTAATAGCTGAGCTATTCTGATTCAAAACCGCCTTTTTCCCTATCCAGTCAAGAGTGGGCATGTTTGCAAACTACTCCTTCGTACATACTTGACATTGCTATTGAAGATCACCGCAGAGGCAAAATCCTTACCCGCGCCCTGTCTTCGTCTACACTGATAAGAGCGCCCTGCTCAAGTTCCCTCCGGTAATCATTCAAAATATTAACGACAATCTGTCTGGCGTGCTCCGGTGCCAGATCCTGGAAGCGCAATTGAACAACGCTTGGCGCATCAGCGCCTGTTGCAGCAAGAATAGCCCCGAAATCGAGATCGTGAGTCAATACAATATGCCCGCTGCTTTTGGCCCATGCCATTAGCTCTTTGTCCGGCGCAGTATTAGCCCCTATCTTTGACCAATGTATGGCGTCTACACCTTCAGCCGCCAGCGCCTCCACCCATTCTGGCGAGAGATTCATATCAATCAGGAGCTTCATGCCGTCTGAAAGGGAAGGTCAACTTCTTCTGAACGCCATGCGGCATATGAAAGCGCCTCATCAATATCCTGAGGCTCCAAATAAGGATAGAGTTTTAACACCTCTTCCTTGGAATGACCGGCAGCGATCATGCCGACGATCATCCCGACCGTCACGCGCATTCCCCTGATACAGGGCTTTCCGCCCATTACTTCGGGGTTGAAGGTAATCCTATTCAACTTTTTCATCGTTCACCTCACTCTTGCTGAACCTGCCCTATTTTAATACTTATCTTCAGTCCTACACAATCGTAATTTTGACAGCAGCCACCTCTTGAGCTTAATTGCGCCTGTTCCATATTTGGCGCCTTAAGCGCCGGAAGGTTATCGCCTTGCACGAACAGGCTTGTGCTGATCGCAGTCGAAGCACTTGTGCGAAGCATTTCAGGCGTCCGGATTACCGATTCTTGCTGAAAGCTGAACGCAGCAAGCTAATAGCTGAGCTGTTACTGATTCAATAAACCGCCTTTTTTCCAGCCGATGCGAACGGTACCGGGCTGAAGGATTATTCAGGCGCTTTTTTTATAGCGTGAGGCATACCAGTCGATAACCTGCCTGATCATTTTTTGATACGAAGTATTGTGTTTTTGCGCCTCTTTCTTAAAAAAATCTATGCTCGATTTTCTTAAAGCAATCGTCACCTTTACATTTTCCTCTTTCAGCACCAGTTGATCCGGCGGCGGAAGAAAATCCCTCACAACCCTGAGATCACCCATCGGTTCGTCACTATATTTTATTTTCTTCTTCATATATCTTCCTCCCTTTTCTCCAATATGCCGCACCATAAATGCGGATAACATCATTTCTATACGTGAACCTCACGGTCATTATGCCTTCACCAACTCTACCGATACAATAAAACCTTTCTTCTTCGGAGCTATGGTCAATGTCCTCGGCAATTACACGCCCAGGGTCAAGAAAGGCATATTGAGCCAATGAAAAAGAGACATTGTGTTTGGCCTGGTTCTCCAAGTCTTTCTCTTCGTCCCATTCGAAACGGGTCTTTTTCATGGTTTAATAATACTACGAAACGAATTCAAAAGCAATATATATGTATGGTTATTTATATGGCTTTATTTTGCGGCTGAGACTGATGCCCTGATATGTTTGTGAAATGTGTAGACCTGACCCTGCCCGGCTTTCCTTCTGCCAAGAAATGTCTCAATCTCCTCTTCAAGCATGTCCTGCATATAGCCCTGAATCTTCAATCGGATCATTTCCTCCAAAACCTCATACCTTGCTCTTGACTGCTTTGCTAATACAGTGATACTCTTTTTCATGGTGGTGTCTCCTTCCTTTGTTGATTTCGAGTTCAACTTATAAGGATACACCGCCTTTTATCTATTTATACACTTTTTGATTGTACTTCATTCCTTTAAACGAAACAGCGAAAGTAAATCCTGATCTGGTTTTTGAGAGAGGAACTCAATGCCCTTCAAGAGAGTCGATAGGGAAAGTTGGAGGACAGGGGCTTGGTCTTTTTATCTCCCGTGAACTGGCTCGTTCCTGGGGGGGCGATTTGAGATTGGAATATACTCATGGAGATGAATGGTCAGATTATAGATTTATTCTGACATTTCCTCTATGGCTTCAAAACAAAAATAATCCTTGGAAGGGAGAATAACATGAAGACATGGTTATGGCTTGAAGATCAGCCTAATACGGTAGAAGGAATTAAAACATATTTTTCAAAATTTAATTGGGAGATAAGACCCTTTCATACACCAGCCGAACTAATTAATTTCTTGATTGGTATAAAGAAAAAATCACCTAATGATCTAAAAGACATGAGGCTTATTTTGGATGTCCTCCTTCCTGCACAACCTATTTTAACTTGTCCATCTGATTGGTGTGGTGGGAAAGAACCATTATTTATACAAACAGAACAAGGCTATGATGCTGGATTCGTATTTTTCGAAAAAATCATAATGTATGAAAATGCGTGGGTTCCTCCTCCGCCAGTAATCTTTTTAACTGTAATGCCAGTAACAGATCCTGTTATTGAGCAACGATTAAACAATTTACGCTTGAAATGGAGCAATGCACATGGGGTATCGCCCGAAGCTGCACATATTGAATGGCTAAGAAAATGGGATGCAGATGAAAAGTCACTGGAACGTTTGTTAAAAAGCTGGGGGGAGATATAAATGAAGATTAAGATAATATTGCTCACAGTTTTATTGGTAATGTTGATTTCATCAAATTCTTTTGCTAAAAGGGAAGCTCCTGCCTCAAGTCCCGGCAACTCTCAGGCGGTAGCAGCAAAAGAAACGCTGAAAGTTCCGAATCCATCTGTAAATATTAAACCAGAGGATGTAAGCCTTATCAATGAAAGAGTTTTGGATATCACTTTAAAAAGGCTCGATAGTACAATATATATATTTGGAATTCTTATCACTGCAATCGTCGTGCTCGCTGGTGCAAGTATAGGTTTAATGAATTATATTTCTACTAAAAATTCACGAGAGGATTTTAAACTCGTTTCAGAAAACATAACTAAAGAAATGAATTTAAATAAAAAAGAGCTTTCTTCATTTGTTGAAAATTTTAAGCGTGAAGTTAATTTTGAAGAACATTTTAAGGCATGGAAGTTGGAGATGCAAAATAAAATTCAACAGGAAATAAACGAAGTACCAACCTTGGTTAATGAGGAAATAAAAAAACTTTTTGAACAACAATATAGGGAAGCTATTTTTGATTATACCAAGCCATTCGCTCATGAAGTGCTAATGATGACTCCAAGTGCGCGCGATTTACTTTTATCGAGACTGAACTCCTTTAATATGCAGATTACAAACTGTTTTGATGCAAAAATATCTGAAGCTGCGCGAAAGACTATAGCAAGTGTTATTCAAGACTGGCATACTTTGGACCAGTTGTTCAGTCCTGATGAGGAACAACTTAAAATAGGCATTAATACAGTTAGAGCTACTCCTTTTGTTGAAGCCCATACCCGCCTTTTAATTTTATTGGAACGATATAAGGGAATGCCTCATAAACAAGAATTTATACCGCTTATCACCAATGCAATTGAGGCAGTTGAGAATCATATAACGAAAAAAAGAAAAAGTCTGTGAATTAGAATGCCACTCGCAGGAACTTACAACACCAGTTTCCGGCACGCCTTATCTTCTCCTAACTACCCAAACACCGCCAAAACCCGCACAATTGCTTCCTATACCATCCGCAGCACATGATGAAACAACTCGGTGAAAAACCGCTCTCTGACAGCGGGATCGTCCAGTATCTCGATAATATTAAACGTCTTTTCGACCAGCCTGTCTTCACTGATGCGCCTCTCAAGTTCCGGGGTAAAAACAGCGCCGAGGTAAAAGTTCTTGCATCTGGAGCTTGTTGCTATGGCATGTTGGAATGATTTCGTTGCAGCACCGTAGCGTTCGAGAGCGCCGGCTGGGTCAATGCCGCCCTTTATCTCGACAACTGCAAGAAGATTCTTTTCTTTTGTAAATGATATGTCAGGCTCTGAGCTGAACTCCATAATAACGCCATTTTTTAATTCAAACGTGCGCTGTATTGCTTCTGGAAGTCTTTTCTTATCGATTTTTGGCCCGGCAACAAGCTTCTTTTCAGCAAGCCATTCGACAATCATGGCGCGTATGCGCTCTTCGGCGATTTCGCCTATCTTGTTTCGCATCGAGCCGTCAAGTGTAATGCCGAGAGTGGCAATTATAGTGCGATAGCCATTTTCTATAGACCAATCCGTTGAGTTCTTGATAATGGAACAGATGAAATAGTTGTATGCGCGCGCCATTTTCTGAGCTTTCTCAACAGATAGTTGTGAACGTGAATTGCCTTCTTCAAGGGATTCGATAGTCCCGAAGTAACTTTTGGCTGCCTTCACGGAAAGGCCACATAAGCCCCGGTAATAGAGACTCGTTGTCGGATTATGTATAAGCACGTCAGGATGACAAAATACCTCTTTTGGGTCGTAGCCTTTTTTAACTGCATATTTCCATACGTCCGCATCAATCATAAAATCCTGAAGGGGTTTCCATGAGAGCGGTTTCGAAAATTTCCTGATTGCTTCGATGGCTTTAATATCTTTTCTTTTTTGAAGTGATGTGACAATCAGTAACGACTTAATTATCCGTAATTGATCTGTATAACCCGATTTAGACATTATTTTCGCCGCCCGGTGTTATTTCTGTCTGGACCATACATACACGCCCTTCCGCAATTCATTTCTGCCGTAGGCCCCCATCTGTTGACTGCTGTTTCCTTTGCCGCGCGGGAGCACCCATATGTACTCGACAGAGAGCCCTGCCTTTTCCGCAAAATCGGACAGAATCAGATCAACCGGCACCTCTTCACCATGATAGCGAACATTATCGTTGACCATTACAATGCGACCGCCCAGCGCGAGTACTCTCGATAGTTCGCGGATGACAAGGTTCATTTCAAAAAAGTA
>JAKAKQ010000101.1 GCA_021813425.1 Nitrospirota bacterium | reverse complement strand
TTCAGAACGCCTGGCCATCTGGTTAAGGGTCTCGACATCGAGCAGAATCTCATTAAATCTGAGATCTCCTGTATCGATCCTCTGGCGTACAAGGGCATAGAAGATGAATGTATCATTAGGGCAGGGAGAATAACCGAGTGAGAGGGTTCTCATTTATTCTTTCGAAGCTTGCTTGATCATGAGTTCTTCAAGTTCCATAATCTCGGACATCCGGTTGCATATCAGACATTCACCATGTTCTACCGTGCCATCTTCCCAGAAAGTAGTTCTGATAGAAACGCCGCCGCATATATGGCACAAATTCCAGAAGAACTCTCCAAATCCCTTTACGGGATTAAACTTAAAAACAGAGTCTTTCAAAAAACACTCCCTTAATATTGATCTTATATTCATATTATATAATAATTAAATTATTTTATATATTATTTCACAACTGTCCAAAATAAAATTTAATTTAATGAAGAAAGGCGGGATGGAGAATAAACACAATAACGACTCCTTATAAAAAAAGATTCCAATACCCGAAAAAGGAGAAGTCCAAGCGTGCTCTTGAGCGCAATAAGCATCAAAATAAGAAGTGCAGTCCCAATTATCATATCGACCTGTCCCGCAGTTTTGTACATGCGGGGTTTATTGTGTTTATGAGGCATTCCGCCTTTCTTCTGTTCTTATTTTGGACAGACATGATAATATTTGATTTTTAAATGTTTACTCCCTCGATGAAATTAATTAAGGCCTTCTGGCAATTTTCTGCTGCAAGCCTGATATCCCATTTCCTGGTATCTCTTTCTTCAACTATATTGCTGATCCCCCTTATTTCAATACAGGGTATTTTGTATAAGCAGCACAGATGTGCAATTGATGCGCCTTCCATGTTCTCACACACAGCACTAAACCTCTTTTTCAGTTCCACCGACCTTTTATTTGTACCTGTGCATGAAGAGACAGTGGTAAATATACCTGACCTTGAACTGGTGAAGAGCCTTGCAGAATTTAGTGCTGCCTGAGCCAATCTTCTGTTAAGGGGGAATTCGTTGAAATACCTTCGCCCTTTGATCTTTAAAAGAGGTATCCCTATTGTTTCAAGGGGTTTAAGATCATCTTTCAGCCAGACCCCTTCATCAGCATAAATCTCTTTTGTTGCAACCGCTATATCGCCGACTGCAAGCCCTGCAGAAGGATATGCCCCGCCAACCCCGAAATTTATTATCAATGCAGGTGAATAGTTTTGAATAAGGAGTGTCACAGCATGTGATGCGTTTGTTTTTCCTATACCCGATACAGAATAAGCGATATTTTTTCCAGCTATATTACCTGAGTAAATTACGGGACAACTATTTATGCCTTTTCTTATAAGCTTCAGTTTCCTGACAAGAATACCGCCTTCTGAAGGGACAGAAGATATTAATCCGATGATCTTGTTTTTTCCTGTATTTAAATATTTCATCTGTTTGTTGTAATTCAGACAATCCTAATTATATCACCGGCCTTGAAAAAAAAGCCTATCCTGTGTTAATCTTGTTAGCCTAAAAATATTTTTAGGTATAAAAATTCACACGCCGGCAACAGTCCTGCTCTATGGTCCCGTTACGGGTAAGCAGGACAGGCGGAGGAAAAAACCAGAGGAGGAAAATAATGGTAGCTTCAATGAAAGAATTACTTGAGGCCGGAGTGCATTTCGGCCATCAGGTAAAACGATGGAACCCGAAGATGAAAAGGTATATCTTCGGGGAGAGAAACGGCATCTATATTATCGACCTGCAGAAGACCTTGAAAGGTCTCGAGGATGCCTATGGTTTTGTCAGGGACACGGCATCCACAGGCTCAAGCGTGCTGTTTGTAGGCACGAAAAAACAGGCCCAGGATGCTGTTATGGAAGAGGCCCAGAGGGCATCTGCATTCTATATCAATCAGAGATGGCTTGGCGGTATGCTGACAAACTTTCTCACTGTAAAGAAGAGCATAGAAAGACTGAAGAAGATCGAGGCGATGAAAGAGGACGGCACAATGAACCTGCTTCCCAAAAGAGAGGCTTCCTCACTTGAGAAAGAGAGGGCGAAACTCGATAAAAATCTTTCAGGGATCAAGGATATGAAGGAACTGCCGGGTGTAATATTCATCATTGACCCAAAGAAGGAAAGGATCGGGGTTGCCGAGGCCAGAAAATTATCAATACCAATAGTTGCCGTAGTCGATACGAACTGCGACCCTGACGAAGTAAATTATGTTATACCGGGCAATGATGACGCAATAAGGGCGATAAAGCTGTTGACCTCCAAGATTGCAGATGCGGTCATTGAAGGAAGAGATAAAATTGCTAAAGATATTCAGCAGGAAGCTGAAAAAGCACAGATCGAGGAGAAGGTCAAGACAGAAGAGGCTGAGGAGGTAGCAGGATGACGGTAATTTCAGCAAGCGCAGTAAAAGATTTAAGGGAAAAGACAGGCGTTGGCATGATGGAATGCAAAAAGGCCCTTGCAGACAGCGGGGGAGATTTTGAAAAGGCTATCGACTTGCTTAGACAGAAGGGGCTTGCCACAGCAGCTAAAAAAGCCGGCCGCACAGCATCTGAAGGCATGATAGGCTCTTACATACATATGAATTATAAGATCGGAGTTATGGTAGAAATTAACTGCGAAACCGATTTTGTGGCAAGGACAGATGATTTCAGGGAGCTTGTGAAAGATATAGCGATGCATATAGCTGCATCAAACCCGACCTATCTTGCAAGGGAAGATGTTCCGCAGAACGTGCTCGAAAGGGAAAAAGACATATACAGGGCACAGGTGACCAATAAACCACCGCAGGTTATGGAGAAGATAGTCGAGGGGAAACTGGACAAGTTTTACACTGATACATGCCTGCTCGATCAGATCTTTGTAAAAG
>JAKAKQ010000036.1 GCA_021813425.1 Nitrospirota bacterium | reverse complement strand
CATTCTGAGCCCTTCGTTTGTCATTCTGAGCGAAGCGAAGAATCTCATCTTGTGCTCAGGGTAAACTCCGCGAAGAATCTCATGAACTCAACGAGTTGCGAGACCCTTCACGGAGCCTGTCCTGAGCGAGATTCTTCAGTCGCTCCACTCCTTCAGAATGACAAAAAGTGAAGGGTTCAGGGTGACAAATAACAGCTTCCGCAACAGACACTAAATAACTGACTATTCTACTGCGGTGCATTCGTTTTGCTGATCAACTCTTTTTCAATAACCTCATCAAAATTTGTTTTATCGTTCAGCATACTATAGATATTAAGGACCCTCGATGCAAATTCCTCTGCTTTTTTATATCCGTCTTTGCGTGCTTCCTCAACAAGGTTCCAATCTTCTCTTCTGGTGAAATCCTGAAAGACTTTAATAATCCCGGGAAAGATTAATTTGCGGAACCCCCCGAGAAAGGATATATAAAATCCGAGTGAACCTTTATTGTTTTTCCTTATTATATATTTGAGCATTCCTTTTTCAGAAGTATCGGCAAGTATATCTTTTATTCCCCGGATAAAAAGTTCAACCCTCCTGTTCTGTATTGCTGAAAGCATATTCTTCCACTCGCTGCCAAGCCTTTCACCTTCAAATGCCTCTCCGATCTCATGATGCACATATATATCAAGTTCGCTTTCTGTAATTTCCATGATTTTATTGTAGACTGTCTTTAATGCCTGCTCCTCGAAATGGATCCCATAATCTGAAAATGCATACGAGATGGCGCTACTGCACTTCCTTAGGCTCATTTCTTCAAATCTGCCATATAGTATTTTTGATAATGCATCCCTTCTTGCATATATAGCATTGTCTTGAAGCATTGCAGGATAAGCAGACAGATCTCTTACCAACTCATCTCCCGAGATATAAACTTCATGGCCTTCCACGAATTTCTTTGATATCAGTTCAGCAAGGAAAAAAGAGGGTTTCATGTAGACTCCGAGTCCTGCCCCATAGATTAAACCGCTCTCCTGA
Source organism: Nitrospirota bacterium (assembly GCA_021813425.1). GTDB lineage: Bacteria > Nitrospirota > Thermodesulfovibrionia > Thermodesulfovibrionales > UBA6898 > JAKAKQ01. Next base: position 13,991 of record JAKAKQ010000036.1, on the reverse strand, counting down.
AGTATTTTATTGATAGTTTCCACATCGAAGGGAAGATATTCTCCTCCACCGACAGAGATGTTAATATAATCATCATCCTCAATTTCATTCCATAATTTTTCCCTGTCTGATATCCACTCCCCAATATCTGTTTTGGATATTTCTTCCCCGGGCATAATATTATTTTCGTGCTGGAATAATTCTCTGAGTCTCAGCAAAAGGCCGCATATGGAATAATTCCCCCAGAACTTTGCATCAGATATATTGCAGTTTGTTTTGACCTGCTTGATTAAGTAATTTAAATCGAGGTTAGACATATCTTCCTTCTGTTTAATTGTAACAAAATTTACTGCTTTACAAGTTGTTATTATAAGTTCAAGCTACGGATTTTTTGATAAGGTTATTTGATACCTAAAAAAATCAAATTGACAATTTAACCCTTGTAAAGTGTAATAATATTATGAGAGAAGACCGGTTGCGGCGGGTCATTATAGAAAAGGTGACTTTGCTGCAGAAGAAAATGAACCCTTTTACCAACAAAGAGGTTAGGTAAAATGACAAAGATTAATTGTTGGGAATTCAAAAAATGTGGGAGAGAGTCCAACGGTGATAATGCTTCTGTTCTGGGAGTATGTCCTGCTTCAACCAATACAGTTCTTGACGGTGTTCATAATGGAAAAGATGCAGGCAGGGCTTGCTGGGTAGTTGCCGGCACAATGTGCAATGGGAAAGTTCAGGGCCTTTTTGCACAAAAATATAATGACTGCAAGCTATGTGATTTTTATCAGAAGGTAAAAGAAGAAGAAGGCAAAGATTTTCTGATAACGGTAGATCTAATAAAAATGATTGAATATGGGAAATAGTCCACATTGAGAGTTGCTCCCTCTGCAAGTACCTTGAATTATTCAATAAAACCTTGTATGTTTTAACCCGTGATCTGCAGAAAATAGTTAATTTTCAATGAGACATATTAGACTTTTAATAGAATATGACGGTACGGATTATCAGGGTTGGCAGACACAGAAGTCTGGTAATACAATACAGGATATTCTTAAAGATAATATCTTTAGCATTACCGGAGAACATGTCAGGCTGACAGGGGCAAGCAGGACCGATGCAGGCGTGCATGCACTCGGTCAGGTAGCAGTTTTTACAACTAAATCAAAACTGCTGTCAGATACAATTTTACGAGCATTGAATGCGAAACTTCCCCAAGATATCAGGATCCTTAATGCCGTAGAAACTGAAAGCGATTTTCACCCAAGATATGATGTCTTGAGAAAAAGTTATTTTTATATAATTGCGATGAAAACCAGCCAGTCAGTCTTTCTTTACAAGTACTTATGGGATATAAAAACAAAACTCGATGTCGAAGCTATGATAAAGGCAGCCGGTATCTTGCAAGGTAAACATGATTTTTCATCATTCAGAGGCTCTGGGTGCAGCGCCAAGACTACTGTTAGAGAGATCTATGCATTGGAGATAACAAGGCACAGGAAAATAAGTTTTATGTCAGCAGCAATTAAAGGTGATTTTATTAAAATACGTATAGAAGCTAATGCGTTCCTCAGGCACATGGCAAGAAATATCGTCGGGACGCTCGTTGAGATTGGAAGGGGGAGAATATCACCTGAGATGATAAAGGAAATCCTGAAATCCTGTGACAGAAAGAAGGCAGGACCTACTGCCCCTGCAAACGGCCTCTTCCTCGAAAAAATCATTTACCCCGTTTAGAGATGAATCTCTAACGGGGTTTACCGAATAAATCGTACATCTCATCAAATATTCTTAATTTATCCTCTCCATATTTTCGAATGCTTTCCCTGACTTCTTCAATGGGCTTTTCAATATGCAGCGCATCTATCCTTTTCGAAAAGAATTTGTCCGCAAAACAAATGATCTTTTCTTCGAGGGAAAAGGGTAACATATCCCTCATCGGCAAAGGGAGCTTCTGCTTTTCTATATCGCTTATGCTTAAACCTACACCGACATGCCTTTCGCACACAAGCGCGTGAGCAGGCAAACCTTCCTTTTCAAGCAATTCCCTCCCAAGATAACCATGGCATATATATTCTTCATCGCCAAAACAACCCAATCTCGGTTCATCTGTCAAAAAAATCCCTATATCATGCAGCATTGCGGCCTCTTCTATAAATGACATGTCAGGATTCAGATGTTTTAAGTTCTTTGCTGTTTCAAGAGATTTTTTCGCAACCATCCTGCTGTGTTCTACAAGGATTTCATATGCCAGTGAGCCTGGATAATAATATTTTCTGATAATTTCAAACGGATCCATTTTATTATTGAACATGCTGTTTATCCGGTCAATATATTGAAACTGGTTGGAAAATCTTACCATATCTGTTCATTAATCTGTTAACGTGGTATATTTGAAAATAGTCAGGGCTCAGCGATGAGAAACATCCATGCTGTTTAAAGAAACAGGTTAAAACTGATCACTCTTCCATTGAAAGTATCTTGACAAGAAATAACTAAAGATATATTATAAGAAATACAAAGGAGGCATGATGGCCCCATCTGTTAAGGATTACTACGAAATACTTGGAATAGATAAAAAGGCTTCGCAGGATGAGATAAAAAAAGCCTTCAGGAAACTTGCGCGAAAATACCACCCCGACCTGAACCCTGGAGATAAGAATTCAGAGCAGAAATTCAAAGAGTTGAATGAGGCTTATGAAGTTTTGGGAGATGAAAAAAAGAGGGCTGAATATGATCAGTATGGCCGCTCTCCTTTTGAAAGCGGAGGCCCTGGTTTTGATTTCAGGACTTATACATCGGGTGACAGGTTCGATTTTGGAGGGTTCGGAGATATATTCGGAGACCTTTTTGGCGCAGGGGCAGGACATGAGGCTTTTGATCTAAAAGGCCATGACCTTGTCATGGGAATAGAGCTGTCACTTGAAGAGGCATTTTCAGGAATCACAAAGCCGATTGCATTCAATAGAGAGGTGTCTTGCATGGAATGCAAAGGGACCGGCGCTGAGACATATCAGCAGTGTGAGAAATGCAAAGGTATTGGAAAGATTTCTACATCAAAGGGTTTTTTCAAGATGTCCCAGCACTGCGATTCATGCGGGGGCTCTGGCAAAAAAGTCACAAAAGCTTGTAAAAAATGTGGAGGCAGGGGAGCGATCTTGCATACAGAAAATATTACTGTCAAGATTCCAGCAGGTGCTGATACAGGCTCAAGAGTCAAGGTAAGAGGTATGGGTGGTGCAGGACATGGTAACGGCCCTTCCGGTGACCTTCAGATAGAGATTACTGTGAAACCACATCCTTTATTTACAAGAAAAGGTGACGACTTATTCATTGATGTTCCTGTTACTTTTGGCGAAGCTTCCCTTGGCGCAAAAATCGAAGTCCCGACCATTGACGGGGTTGCAGCAATGACACTGCCTGCAGGCACTCAGGGCGGGCAGAAATTTAAACTTTCAGGGAAGGGATTCCCCTCATCAAGGACAGGCCGGAAAGGGGATCAGTACGTTAACATCAAGATCAGCATTCCAAAGAACGTACCTGAAAGGTCCCGCCCTGTTATACAGGAGATTGAGAACCTCTACAGGGAATCGCCCAGGAAGGGGATGGCAAGAAAATGATGAAAAAAAGAGATAAGGAACAGCCCTTATATCTGATAAGCATAGTATCCAAAATGCTTGAGGTTCACCCTCAAACCTTGAGACTTTATGAGAAAGAGGGTCTGATCACCCCCAGGAGGACAAAAAAACAGAGACTTTATTCAGAGAGCGATGTTGAAAGGCTTAATTTTATTCTGGAGCTTACAAGAGAACTCGGGGTCAACAAGGCAGGGGTGGATATCATATTAAGGATGAGACATAAACTTGAGATTATGCAGCAGGAGATTGAAGAGATGATGGGCTTTCTTGAAGATGAGACAAGAAAAGACTTCAGGGAAAAATTACGCAAGGCCCTAATGGAAGAATAAGGAGGATTTCGTGGATAAATTTACTATAAAAAGCCAGGAGACGATTCAGAATGCACAGCGACTCGCTGAGAGAAAAGGACATCAACAGCTTGATGTGGAGCATATCCTGTGGGTTCTCCTCGATGACGAGGAAGGAGTTGCATGTCAGATTCTCAAGAGAATCGGCGTTAATATAAAATTTCTTAAAAAAGATGTTGAAGGGCTCCTTGACAAGCTGCCCAAGGTTATTGGCGCCACTCCCATCGGACAGATTTATATCTCTCCAAGATTAAAAGATGTCTTTGAAAAGGCAACAATTGAGGCAGAACACCTCAAAGATGAATATGTCAGTGTCGAGCATCTTCTTCTGTCAATTCTTTCAGAAGGCGGGCCGTCTTCAGAATTGCTTAGAAAATACGGCGCTGATTCAGGTAAATTGCTTTCGGCCATGAGGGAAATAAGAGGCACACAGAGGGTCACTGACCCGAATCCTGAAGAAAAATACCAGGCGCTCAAGAGATTCAGCAAGGACCTCACTGAACTGGCAGCAAAAGGCAGGCTCGATCCGGTTATCGGCAGGGATGAGGAGATAAGGAGGATAATCCAGGTACTTTCAAGAAGGACAAAGAATAACCCTGTCCTGATAGGCGATCCGGGAGTAGGGAAAACCGCAATTGCCGAAGGGCTTGCACAGAGGATAGTTGCCGGGGATGTGCCTGAAACCCTTAAAGACAAGAAGGTAGTCTCACTAGATATGGGCGCTTTGATAGCAGGTTCAAAATTCAGGGGAGAGTTCGAAGACAGGCTCAAGGCCGTATTAAAGGAGATGGAAGAAGCTGAAGGCAAGGTGATCCTGTTTATAGATGAATTGCATACTTTGGTGGGCGCTGGTGCAGCTGAAGGTGCAATCGATGCATCAAATATGCTTAAGCCGGCGCTTGCAAGAGGTGACCTTAGATGTGTAGGAGCCACTACAATAGGTGAATACAGAAAACATATAGAGAAGGACCCCGCCCTTGAAAGGAGGTTCCAGCCTGTTTTGATCAAAGAGCCTACTGTTGAAGATACAATCTCGATATTGAGGGGACTAAAAGAAAAATATGAGGTTCACCACGGCGTAAAGATCAAGGATGCAGCACTTATATCTGCTGCTGTTTTATCCCACAGATATATAACGGACAGATTTTTGCCTGATAAGGCAATAGACCTGATAGATGAATCCGCCTCAAAGCTCAGGATGGAAATAGACAGCATGCCTGTTGAACTTGATGAGATAGAGAGGAAACTGAGACAGCATGAAATAGAGAAACAGGCTGTAATGCGGGAAGATTCGAAGGAATCAAGGGACAAGCTCGAAAAGATAAAGAGAGAGATGTCCGATTTACAGGTCCGTAGAGATGAATTCAGGGCTCAATGGCTGAGCGAAAAAGACATAATCGCTAAAATTCGCGAATATAAGGGTGAGATAGAAAAGACCAAGATAGAATCTGAAAAAGCAGAACGAGAAGGCGATCTGACAAAGGCCTCTGAACTCAGATACGGCAAACTGCTTGATCTTCAAAAGGCGCTCGAATCCGAGAATGCCAGATTGGTTGATGCGCAGAAGAAAAGGAAGATGCTGAAAGAAGAGGTTGATGAAGAAGACATTGCAGAAGTCGTATCAAAATGGACAGGCATACCTGTTTCGAAGATGCTCGAAGGCGAGATGCATAAACTGCTTCAAATGGATGAAAGGCTCAGGTTAAGGGTTGTGGGACAGGATGAGGCGATTGAAGCGGTATCCAATGCGGTAAGAAGGGCAAGGGCTGGCATTCAGGATCCAAACAGACCGATCGGTTCTTTTATATTCCTCGGACCTACAGGTGTCGGAAAAACCGAGCTTGCAAGGGCGCTTGCCGAATTCCTGTTTGATGATGAAAATGCGATGATAAGGATCGACATGTCTGAATATCAGGAACGGCATACGGTTTCAAGACTCATAGGAGCTCCTCCCGGATACGTCGGCTATGAAGAAGGAGGTCAGCTGACCGAGGCGGTAAGGAGAAAACCCTATTCCGTTATATTATTCGACGAAGTGGAAAAGGCACATCCTGAGGTCTTCAATCTCCTGCTCCAGCTACTTGATGACGGAAGACTTACAGACAGTCACGGCAAGACCGTTGATTTCAGAAATACGGTTGTAATTATGACATCGAATATCGGTAGCATCCACATCCAGGAGATGCTGACCGAAAGGGAGAAACACCCAGCTGCCTACTGGGTTGATCACACAGCAGAAGACTTCAAGGAAAAGGTTATGGATGACCTTAAGGGATTCTTCAGGCCGGAATTCTTAAACAGGGTCGACGAGATAATAATCTTCAATCCATTGACAAAGAAACTGCTTAATCAGATCGTGGATATACAGGTTGACAGGATGAAGAAGTATATTAAAGATAAGAACATTGATTTGGTATTAACAGACAGGGCAAAGGAATATTTTGCTGAAACAGGTTTTGACCCTATTTATGGTGCACGGCCGCTTAAGCGGGTCCTGCAGAAGATGATACTGAACGAGTTGGCAAGAAAAATACTTGATGGGACTTTTCAGGAAGGCGACACTGTCGAAGTCGATTTTGAAGATGGAAAGATAAATTTCAGCAGGGAAGTCGCTGCTGAAGTTGTCTCCTGATTATCAGGACACAAGGGCAGGGATGATCTCCCCGCCCTCTTTATAAATACTTATTTACCATATCTAACTTTAAAATTGAGGTGCAGATTAATTTATGACGGTAGAGAGACTTGAATTTAAGACGGAAGTAAAACAGCTTCTGGATCTGATGATACATTCATTGTATTCACACAAGGAGATCTTCCTCAGGGAACTTATCTCAAATGCCTCCGATGCTATAGACAAGGCACGTTATGAATCATTGACAGACAGCAATATAATGGAGGGCGAAGGAGAGTGGAAGATAAGGATAACAGCAGATAAGAAGGCCGGGACGGTGACGGTGAGTGATAATGGAATAGGCATGACAAAAGATGAAATAATCAAGGCGCTTGGCACTATCGCCCATTCAGGAACGCAGGAATTCATCAAGGCATTACAAGGCAAGGAGATAAAAGACAATCCTGAATTGATAGGCCAGTTCGGTGTCGGCTTTTACTCTTCCTTCATGGTTTCAGACAGGGTTACGGTTATCTCCAGAAAGGCAGGACTGAAAGATTCAAAAACCGTTAAATGGGAATCGACCGCAGATGGTTCCTTTGTTGTAGAGGATACAGAGAAAACAAGTAAGGGCACGGATGTTATCTTGCACCTTAAAGAGAATGAGAAAAAATACCTTGACGAGTGGGAAATACGGAATGTGATCAAGAAATATTCCGACTATATCGAGCACCCTGTTGTTATGGATGTTGAGCGTGAAAAGGAAAGCGAGATAGATAAGGGTAAGAAGTACAGAGTAAAGGAAGAAGAGACATTGAATTCCAGAAAAGCCATCTGGCTTAAACCTAAATCAGAAATATCAGAAGAAGAATATAACGAATTTTACAAGCATATCTCCCATGACTTTACCGAACCTTCGAAGGTAATTCATTATAAGGCTGAAGGAACCTCTGAATTTACTGCACTCCTTTACATCCCATCGCATGCGCCGTTTAATATCCTTTTCAAGGATTTCAAGATCGGGCCGGCATTGTATGTCAAAAGGGTCCAGATCATGGACCACTGCGAGGAATTGATACCCTTATACCTAAGGTTTGTCAAGGGAGTGGTCGATTCTTCAGACCTCCCTTTGAATGTCTCAAGGGAGATCCTCCAGAACAACCGGCAGGTCGAGATAATTAAGAAGAACATCACAAAACAGGTGCTTGATACGCTCGCTGACATGAAGAGGAACGAATATGAGAAATACCTTCAATTCTTCAGGGAATTCGGGAGGGTTTTGAAAGAGGGTATTCATTTTGACTTCTCGAGAAAAGAAACCATAGCCGACCTTCTCCTTTTTGACTCCATCAAGAAACAGGCAGGGGTGTATATAACCCTTCAGGAGTATCTTGACAACATGAAACCCGGACAGGAAGAAATATATTATATAACCGGGACATCCCGGGACGAAGCAATAAAATCTCCCTATCTCGAAGCCTTTAAGGATAAGGATATCGAAGTACTTATAATGCTCGATGAAATAGACGACATTATAATGGGTGGACTGAGAGAGTATAGAGGGAAAAAGATCAAATCTGTTATCAAGGGAGACGTCGACCTTGACAGAACAGGAGAGACTCTAAAGAAGGAAACCAAACAGAGATTCGAAAAACTTATTGATTTTATCAAAGAACGGTTAAAGGACGAAGTAAAAGATGTCCGGCTTTCAGGAAGACTCAAAGACTCGGCCTGCTGTCTTGTATCTGATGAGGGTGGGTTGGATCCTGCAATGGAAAAACTGATGAAGGCAATGGGGCAGGATGTACCCTCAAGCAAAAGAATTCTTGAGATTAATCCTGTGCATCCGATCTTTGAGGCCATGAATACAGTATTTGGAAAAGACAGTAGGAGCCCCTTACTTGATGAATATATCGACCTTCTCTATAATCAGGCCCTCTTGCTGGAAGGATCAAAACCCAAAGACCCTGCAGCCTTTGCAAAAGCCGTTTCGAAACTTATGGTAGAGAATGTAAAATATCTGCAAGGGTAATATGGATAAAAAAGAAGAATTGATAAAGGCCGAAGAAAAGAATATGAGACGCTTAAGGTTCGTTGTCGACCTTACACAGGCGGTGCTTATGCAGTCCGACCTTACACTGCAGGAATCTTTGAAGCTGATAGAAAATACAAAAAAGGTTGCGCTTAACCTTTTCCCTGACAAGGAATTTGTCTATGACCTTGTTTACACGCCAAGATTCCGCAGGATCATGGAGGAGCGCTTTACCATCCCAGGTACTTTCTCGGGAAGAAACTGATTTTTAGAAAAACCAATTTGATGATTTCTCATCATAAAATAAAGTGTATGTGTATCCATCACTGCCTTTAACTTTAAAGAACCTTTTTCTTTCTTTATCTTCCAGTTCCTCCTCAATCCACATTTTCAGAACTTCGATAACCTCTATCTTTTCTCCGTCGATAAAGAAGGCCCTCGGGATTTCCTCTTCTTTATAACCTGAATAGGCGATTACCTCTATCTTTTTGTCTGACATTCTTAAAGTATATCAATAATATCTGAGAACAAAAAGAATATTAAACCAAAAGTTTTTATCCTATATTCGGCGAACGAAATTACAGACTACTGGCTCCCGGTCAGAACCCTCCGAGAAGGAAATGGGGTTATGATATGATGTATCTATGGCGGCCTGGTCGAAGCACTGTCAGAAAATATGAGATTGCAAATATCATATTTAAGCAATATATGATATTATAATTCACATGATAGAAAAGCTCTTTAATCAAAACATATGGTGGCAGGACAAGGGGCTTATTGAGCACGACCCTAAGATAAAGGAGCTCTCTGCGCATAAGTTTCAGTGGCGGCCTGCAGTCATTGATGAAATGGACCTTAATCATTTTGCGGTCTATACCCTGCGCGGGCCGAGACAGGTGGGCAAGACCACCGCCCTAAAGCTTCTCATCAGAGACCTTCTGAAGCGAGAAGGAACCCGGAAAGAGCAGGTGATGTACTTCAGTTGTGACAACATTGATGACCGCAAGGAACTTATTGAGCTTCTTGAGACGTATCTTTCCCATGTTGACAAACTGAATCTTCGGAAAGAAAGGCTTTACATTTTTCTTGATGAAATAACCTCAGTGAAGGACTGGCAACGCGGGATCAAGCATCTTGCAGACCTCGGGAAACTGGCAAAGGCAGGCATGGTACTGACAGGTTCAAATGCCTCTGATCTGAGAAAAGGCATCGAGCGGCTGCCCGGTAGAAGGGGAAGGATAAAGAACCCGGACAGGGTGCTTCTCCCTTTGAAATTCAATGAGTTTGCAGGTATCGTAAATCCGGGGCTTTCACAGAAACTTGATAATAATATCGACATATCCTCGCTGAGTCAGAAGGATTTTGGAGTTCTTTCCTCGTTTCACCCGCATCTTGGTGAATTGTCTGTCCTCTTTGACCAGTTCCTTGTTACCGGCGGGATTATGAGGGCGATCAACGAATACTTCTCCAAACAGGAGATAGGCTATGACGTTTACGAGATTTACCAGCAGTGGCTCAGGGGTGATATCTCGCGGGCAGGGAGGAGCGAACGCACTGCACGGCAGATCATTGGCGAGCTCATCCGCATTTCCGTAAGCGCCTTTGGGTGGGAGACTATCGCAAAGAAGACGGACGTGGCCTCGCACCGCACGGTTTCGGAATACATTGAAGAGATGGAGGATTCTTTTGTCCTTAAAACCCTCTACCAGATTGATGTCCAGACACTGCGACCGAGGATCAAGAAGCTCAAGAAGGCATACTTTCTCGACAGCTTCATCCTCTGGAGCCTCTGGGGATGGGTCGACAACTGGCTTGCCTACAATGACATTATTACAAAAGCTCTTGCCGGCACAGATCTTAAGTCGCGGCTTGTGGAGATGGTTGTTGCGAATGAACTCTTTGACAGGTATGATCGCTATGACTGGCTCAGTTCAAATGTCTATTTCTGGAAAAACGGCGGAGAGATTGATTTTGTTGTGAAAAGGGAGCGGCAGTTGCTGCCTATTGAGGTGAAATACCAAAAAGACGCCGGCATTTCAGATCTTAGGCTGATGAAGAAGCTCGGGTTAAAAAAGGGGATACTGGTATCAAAAGATAAGTTAGAAAAAGAAGGCGATTTTGTGATTATTCCCCTTGAATTGTTTTTGATGTTGCGGGGTTGATGACTGCAGGCTGCGAGATTCAAAATTAATCCGGAATTAAGGGAGCCGGATTACAAACCTGCTCCTGCAAAGAAGAGAGGTTCTTTAAACTGGTGGTGAAGGCAAGACCAGAAAGCTTATTGATTCTATTACCCTCTTGAGCTAAACTTCTTTTGTGCAGAGAATTAATTAGAGTCTGTTTATAAATTAGAGGTTTGTCATCCGCGGGCTTGACCCGGGGATCCATAACCCTCTGAAAATACTGGATTCCCGACTGAGGACTTCGGGAATGACGGACAAAAAAGAGAGTTTATAAACAGACTCCAATTAAAATGGAAAACATATCACCATGACAAAGCCCGGAGTAAAAAGACCCCTCGAAATAAAAACCAGCACAAGACTTGTGCCTGTTACGCACATCCGTACAAATATGACAACTGCTGGGATTACAAGGGAGAGTTTTTTGGGTTGATGGAGAGGGCAGTGTAAATACAAGGCAATAAAAATACTTTTAATAGACCATTACACTAAGATATAATTGGAACCGTGAGAAAGCTATAAAGGGTTCAGGGGATGGAAGAGAAATCCATAAAAATTAATACTAATATCTTCTTATCTGACATTGTTGGATATATACGTAAAGGAGAATGGAAAGTACCACGCTTTCAACGTGAATTTGTCTGGGAGAAGAGAAAAGTTCTTGATCTCTTAGACAGCATGTATAAAGAATTCCCAATCGGTAGTTTTTTTCTTTGGATACCTCCCGAAGAGTATAGCCATTACTACAAAGATATCCCCGAATTGATGATTGAACCTGCGAGCCACAGACATTACACGCATTTCATCCTGGATGGTCAACAGCGGTTAACCTCCTTATATGTTACCTGCCGAGGGTTGAAAATTGATGGTTTTGATTACTCAAATATCTGTTTTGACTTAGATACCGAAAAGTTCAATACTGAGTCAAGGGATAATACAAGAAACATATCGCTCCACCAAATTCTAAATCTAGATGATTACCTACACATATACAATAAATTAGCAGATGACAGAAAAAAGAAGTTCATGAACGTCAAGAACATTTTCAGCAAATATCCTTTCCCTGTTATTGTGATAGAAAACAAGAATGTTGAGGACGCCTGCAAGATATTTGAAAGGATAAATCAAGGGGGGAAAAGACTTAGCATCTTTGACTTGGTGGTTGCAGTAACGTGGGATAGGGATTTCGAGTTGAAGGAGAAGATTGATGATTTCAACGATAAGATAAAAGATACTTTCCGGAAGATTGACTATGAAATATTTAGTGAAACCTTGTCTCTGATAATTAACAAACAATGCACTAAGGCATTTCAGCTTAAACTCACACCCGATGATGTTAAACAAAAGTGGGTTGATGTAGAAAAGGCTATAGGAAAGAGCATCCAATATCTAAGAACACATCTGAAAGTTAAAGCCTATTCTTATCTACCATATAGGGATATGTTGGCTCTTATTGCCTATTATTTCTACAATTGTAAGGACTCTGAAATCAATAAGAGCTTTCTTGAACTCTGGTTCTGGAAGGCAGCGTTCGGAAATCGTTACAGTGGCTCATCCTTTTCTAAGATAGGTGAAGACCGTGCATACATTTTTGATCCGGTCATTAATGGAGAGTCGGCAAATATAAACTATGCTGTCAATTTTGATATAGAAAAACTTAAAGATGTAAATATGGGCAGAAGTACGGCGCTTAGAAATGCCTTGTTCCTTATCCTCGTCCAAGAGACTCCCCTGAGTTTCCTTGATAACAGCCCCATAGATTTGGAGGCAGATCCGATATCTGAGTTTAATAGTTCTGAAAAACATCATATTTTTCCCAAAAAGTTCCTTAGTTCGATAGGGATTAAAGAAAAAAAAGTAACGGATTTATTCTTAAATTTTTGTTTGATAGACTCTGCATTAAACAAACACATCTCTGGAAAATCTCCACAGGACTACTTTGGTGGTTTCTCACAGAAAAACTCTGTTTTAAAGAAAGCGATAGATTCACACCTTATTCCTTCAGACAAAGAATCTGCTGTATGGACTAACGACTATAAGATTTTCTTAGAACAGAGAGCCAACCTAATATTGATGCACGTTAAGAAAAGGATCGGTGACTTTTCAGCAAGCATTGAAGAAGATATGCGCTCTGATCCCACATCACTAATACACAGAGTAGAGCAAAATGTCCGTTCAGTCATCAATGATGTTCTTTATACCACATATGGAGAGAATTGGTGGGATTCTGACAATATCGTGCCACAGGATATCAGGAACGATGCAACCAACAAAATCAAGAAAGAGAAGGCGAGAAAGCCCTATATATCCGATGAAGAATGGAATTCACCTATGAGAAAATTGGAACAACTTAACATTATGGACTATCCTAAGATTATCCTCAAGAATTGGAATTCTTTTGAAGATATTTTTGGTTCTAAAAATCAGGTGGAAAAGTATTTTGATGGCTTTTCATCAATAAGAAACCACATCGACCATATAAGGACAATAGATCCTATTGAAAAGAAATTTGGAGAAACATCAGTAGAATGGTTATTGAGGTGTATACAAAGAAAAACTGAAATGGAAGAAGGCAGACCAGAAGGTGTATTTTTGGTTAATGAAATATATGAAGAGATAAAAAGAAGGATACTTGAATTAGATCCAGAAATTATAGAAAAAGAAAGGGCGTCAAGAAAAGGCTTTGCCAAGAATAATATTATATTCAATTTCGCTGAGATACGATTCCGAAAAGACCATGTTCTTGTGAGGATAATCTTGAGAAAAGGTCAATTGAATGACCCTAGATCTGTATGTATTGACAAAACGGGTGTAGAGGATAAAGAAAAAAGGAGAATTTATTTTGAAGTTCATTCGCTTGATGATATTGAATACGCAATGGATATTATCAAGCAAGCATACAATTTTAATGAAAGCTATATACTAAGATCGAACTACAATAGAGATTGGCATTTAGAAAAACGATGCCGTCCAAAGACTAAAGAACTATTTCTTTTAATAGATAAGATGATTAGTGATAAGTTGAACGTAGACGGTCCTCATTGGGGTCAGAAGAATTATGTTGCATATCGGATAGGCGATTATAATTGGCTTTGCGTCTATACGAAGCCTAATTCCCTGGTGTTAGACTTTCACGTTAAAGCAAACTCCTTTAGCGCAGACGAGATAGCAAGTGGCTTGGGTATTCTTTAATTTGATAAGAAGGAG
>JAKAKQ010000019.1 GCA_021813425.1 Nitrospirota bacterium | reverse complement strand
GGCCTGTAACGCCTATAGATGATTCTTCAATACTGAATGAACCGTCTATCCTCAGTGTTGCCTCAAGAGGCGCGATGCCCGATTCAATGTTCGATGTTAATCTTATGTAATTCCCTGTTGTAACTGCGGTCACTGTTATTGAATGCCTGTCTGTATTGCCGTCTCCGTCCGTTACTATTGCGGTAATTGTGTTTGAACCTTCTGTTACCATTGACAACTCTCATTGAAACATAATATCCGCCGGATATGGTGTCGGGTCAGCAGGGATTGCCTCTGATTCAGGATATGGACAATAATACTCTCCTGTTGCAGGATTATAGGCTATCGGCTTGCATCTCAACACTCCCAGCGAATAATGACTTTTCGCGTTCCTGAAGTCCTCCACCGGCGTCGGCGGCTGCCATATGCCGTCTGTTTCCTGGTTCACTGCCCCCTCAAACAAAAAGTCATATGTCCCGTGGTCTGCATCGATGTTGTTTGTATACGCCAGTCTTGCATAATTTTCAGTCAATTCATCATCAATAAGCGCTATCAGTCTTATGTATCTCCCCTGCGGCAGATTCGTTACCGTCGCCGAAACCACGGGTGATGTCGCTGGCGGTGATTCCGGCATGTACGACACCTCGAAGTTCATTCCGTGAGGGTCTATATATGAATCGCCTGCCTGTTGCAGAAGATCGGGATTCGCCCTGATCTGTTCTGCTGTATAAAGATGACCATCTAATGAGAACATATCAGTCAGGTTCCAGAATACATGATGTGTCGGTTCCTTGAGGTTTTTCATGCCTGCTGCAACTGCTGTATCTTTTTCATTGCCAAGTGTGCCTTTGAAGATGACCTGAAGATACAGGTCTGTTATCCCGGCTGGTATCGGACTACCGGTAAAGTCAAAGGTGATTTCTGTCGGATACATGTTCATGGATGCAAGCTGTTCCGACATCAGTGTCATTGGTGTTGAGACCGAATAGGAATATGCAATGTTCTTCATAACAGAACCATCCGGAGGATAATTTGCGAGGGTTGGGTCGTAATTCGGGATTGCCTTGTATTTTGCCACTGCCTGAATGAGGCCGTCTGTCATCACTTCGTTCAAAGTCGTATTCTTCACCTTTGCCTTGATTTTGGTGAACTGCTGAGGGGTTATGCTTCCATCGATGATGGAATATACATATTCATCAGGAGCTGTTATCTCAAGCGTTCCCCTGAAGAAGTAGTTCAAAAGGCCGGCTGAGTAGCCTACGGCGCGGGGCAGAATCTCTTTTGCATAGGTTTTATGTACGTTATCGTCCAGGGCAAGCGGACTTAGCTGCAACAGAGAGATAAAATTGTTTGTCAGCACATTATGCACTAATGTTTTGATTGAAATATTATTCAAGAGACTAAGCGTAGCGAAATGGTCTGCTGTCCTTGCTTCGGTTATCGGGGGACACTCTCCTCTGTCTTTCCTGCTCAGATATGTCCGAAGGATTTTCTTCCCAGGCTCGTAGTCTTTGCATATCTGGATATTGGGGTCATCAATTTTTGGATATGGAAATACATGCTTTTGACTTCGAATAGTATATGGGATCGTTGCATCGCTAAGGTAGTTGGCGCTGACAAACTCAGCCAAGCCAAGCGAGTCACTTGCTGATGGATTGCTGCCGTCATATTGCTCCGTATCCCAGAAGTCCGTAAGTCGAGGATTGGGAAAAGATGGTGTCTTCATATTTTGACTGTTAACACTTGTTATGGTCTCATCATGACTCTGTACATAATATTCAAACGGGTTGCCAAACCACTTTGTGGGATTGGTGAGTTTAAATCCTTTAAAGGCAAGATGCGACTTGAAGTCATTTCTGACATGAGCCGGCACAGCCACATCCTGTAAAAGATGCAGGACGTGTCCAAGGGCTTGAAACGTCTTTGAAAAGTAAGCATCTCTGCCGCCAGGAAAAGGAGGAGGCAAATTTATTGTGCTTGTTAATGCCTTATAATAATTGTCTCTGGCTGTGTCCCAGTTTATCGGGGACTTCTCGGAATCGGTGCTGAATGCCGCCTTCGGGGCGTCAGGCGTCCCGGATGTTGGATTCAAGGGAGGCTGCGATAAATACCCTGTTGCCCATGTGACGTTGGAATACCACGGGCTCCATGAGGAACACCACGTATCCAACCACAGTGGCTCATCGCTCATATATGATTCATTCCAGGGGATATTGTTCAATGGATTATGAAAGTGGTTAGAGGCGCGACACATCGGGGAGTCTTCGTCTGTGGAGCCTTGTTTTAATAATTCTATGATAGACCGATTCGGGTCTTGCGAATCAGATGGGAAGCGAGAATCAATTCCCTTTGCAAAGCCGAGCGACATCTTCAGATATGCGTTAAGACTGGAAATATCGCTGACCACTTTCTCGGTAATCTTTGGATGGGTTTTTTGATCATCAAATCCAAACGTTATACTTAAATTAAATACAATAAGGAAGCAAGCCATAAGTAGAATTTTAACTATCATTGCGTGATGCCTCCTTTTCTTTTTTTGTCTCTTTCGCTGCGCTCACGAATGACGTTACCTTCCTCGGCTTCATAATAGGCTTTCAAAAATACCTTTTTCTTTTCCCAGCCTATGGTACTATTAATTGCTCCAGTTATAAACATTTGATGCTCTATATAACTATATTCAGGTTTAAACCGCTCCAGCTTAAACACATATCCACTCTGCCATTTAAAATCTTCTCTTTTCTTGTAATCCGGAAATATTTTTAGATTGTTCCATACCACATACCCCTTCTTATAGATCGTAAGATCAGGCGGATTAACCAATGGATTGGAAACCCCTTCAACGCTGAACTTACCTTCCTTATCACTCAGCGCCTCAACGACTTTATATGATTTTGTGTATGTCAATCCCAATCCCTTTGTCATAGTCCACTCCACGAGAACAACTGCTCCTTCAACCGGCTTTCCTGTTTCGACATCAACCACCGTCCCGGTTATGTCCCCATAACAGCCTGAACTAAGAAAAAGCATAATTATTATTAAAAATAAAAATTGAAATTTCATTTTGCTAATCCTAACTTTATATTTATTTAATTCATTTTCCATCATGTTAAAATCCAAAAATTCTCCATATCCCATTTTCATCCCTTACAAAATTAACAGGATAAGAATATGGCGTTCCATCATCATCTATCCGGATCGCTCCGCACTCAGCAACTTTATCATAAAGGACAGATAAGCCGAAATCACTGATACTTGAAAAAATAGAATTAATATTATCGCTGCCAAGCTGAATGAATGTTTCCTTGTAGATATCTTTTCTTGCTTCTACAAAGTCATTAAGAGCTGTATCTATATCCCCCCTCATCAGCGCCTCTTTAACTCTGTCCCATTTCCCTTTAAGCAGTGCATCCAGTTCTGTTTTATTTATGACAGTTATTGCAATCGTATCCTGATAGGTATTGCCATCCGGGTCTGTTGAACTCACTGTTATGTAATAAACACCTTCGGCAATAAACTTCAATCGATATTCATCAGGGCTTGAGGAGAGGAATTCAACAGAAGCAGGGCCTGTAACGCCTATAGATGATTCTTCAATACTGAATGAACCGTCTATCCTCAGTGTTGCCTCAAGAGGCGCGATGCCCGATTCAATGTTCGATGTTAATCTTATGTAATTCCCTGTTGTAACTGCATTCACTGTTATCGAATGCCTGTCTGTATTGCCGTCTCCGTCCGTTGCTATTGCGGTTATGGTATTTTGACCTTCAGTAAGTGGGATATTGTTGGCTGTGAACTTGTTGCCATATAAAGTTGCAACTATACCATTAACAACTACCCCTGTCTCGTTACCAGAAGAGTTGATCATTATGCCTTTAACCATTGCCTCAGAGTTATTTATTGTGCCGCCTTCCACAGGAGATGTTATGAATACATATACAGGCAGAAAAACAGTAAGGGTGCGGGTTGCCGATAGAGACCCCAATGTCGCAGTTATCTCCGTAGTCCCTTTGCTTTTGGCAGTGATCACGCCTCCGCCATCAATGGCGGCTACTGCGGTATTGCTGCTTGCCCATGATATCCCCCATGTGCTTATGTCGGCAAGAGAGCCATCGGTATACAAAGCGTAAGCCTTGAACTGGAAGGGCTCACCTAAGATAATCACAGGATTATCCGAGAGATAACCGCCTGGAGATTCATACACAATCATTATGGATTTAACCTCAGGAAGTATTACAAATACCGTAGCAGCGCCTGTGAAACCGCCGTAGGAGGCTGTTACCGTTGTGCTGTTGTTATATTCGTACATAAATACGCCTTTAACAATACCGTTATTTACCGAGGCTATATAAGGTTCAGCGCTTGTCCAGATGCATTCACCGGTAAGGTCTACCCTGTCTCCATTGCTATACGTGCCGATGGCCCTTAGCCGGCGTGTATCACCAAGGGGGACACCAATAGGAGAAGGCTCTATGGTGACGGATTGAAGGGTTATGGTTGTGCCCGGGGTGTAGGTAACATATCTCTGTATAACCGAGGCTTTGACTGTGTTTTTGGCGATCACAGTGATTGTATTCTGCCCTTCTTTGAGGTCTATATTGGCTGTGAATTTATATTTATCTATCAGGGCGGAAACGCCATTCACTGTAACCTCAGAGGCATTTTGGACGCTCCCTGTCACTGTGATGGGTGATGAGCCTGATATCTCGCCATTCAGAGGGGAGGTGATTGAGAGTGTCGGCACAGGGATGTATTTGTATCTGAATGGGATATCGTGATGGCCGATGTTGCCGTTTGCATCCATGGCCCAGGCAGTAATCATCCGCTCGTATCCGTAAGGGTTATAGACATAGTTGCTTAATATATCTATCACTGTTTCAAATGTGCCATTACCAAAGGCAGCCTCGGATTCATTCACTATGACCTTCTGCACAGCATCTCCTGCAGAGCCTGATGTGGTTATAAGTTGGTCGTAGACCTCTTCCCCTTCCGCAGGGTTTGTTATGTTCACCGATGGCGCTTGTGCATCCTTTTTAGAATAAACAGTTATCTTATCCACCCCCCTTGAACCATCCGGCGAGGTTGCCTCGACCCATAATGTATTCTCGCCGGGAAGGAGGGGAATTTTCTGGTTGCTTGCAAATCTGCCGTTTGCGGCTGTGGCATAACCGGTATAGTCGTAATAGCCATTTACCCGTAATGTGACGCCGGAGGTATCTATCGTACCCCTTAACGGAAGGAATTCAGCATCTGTGATCGAGCCATTTACCGGGAAATCTATCTTCACATTCGGCCTGGTGGGTATTCCTGAGATGACATCCACAACTACCTCGGAAGATTCTGCAGGATCAAGGAAAAGATAATATGTTCCACGACCTAATGCGCCTTCCTTCTGTCTTACCTCTATAATGTTTCTGCCAGGAAGGAGTGTTACACCATCTAATCTGAATCTTCCTCTATTGTCTGTACTTACTGTCCCCATAAGCTCATTATTTCTGTAGACCTCTATCAAAGAATAGGAATAGGCATTTCCTTCAACAGTAATGCTTCCTTCATTTAGAGGGGTAGGTATGGGGTCTATCTGAGGAGGTATGGGACGGTTAGTGTCTGATGTGAAATCCCCACCCACATTATGTACTGCAGCGAGTTCTATGTCTGATCCCTTATTGCCTGCCTTATCTGTCATAAGGAAATATAAGTAATGTTGACCTGCACACAGGTTTATGGAGATGAAGAATTTACCCTGTTCATCTGCTGTAACATGGTACTTATAATCAGTGTCATAATCTATGTTTATATCAACCTCTGCAAAAGGCTCTGTCTGAGCAGTTAACAGGACCCAGGAAGTGGTAAGACTCAACCTCTCTATAGAAAAGACGCCCTTAATTAGAATGGGTCTTATCGTATCCCTTATGACTACCGCCTCGTTGGAGAGGCTGCTTTTGTTCCCATGGATATCGATGGCCCTGGCAGAGATATGGTTTGCGCCTTCATCCGGGAGGTATAATGTTGTCTTAAAGAGGCCATTGGAATCGGCAGTCGTCACGGCCCTGCTCGTGCCGTTAGCAAATATCTCTGTTTTATATGATGGGATGGTAAGACCCGATACCTCTGTAGAACCACTTGAATACTCTGGAAGCTCACTTAGTACGGGCGCAGGCGGCGATGGATAATCTGGATCGTATATGACGATTCTGCTGTCTATGGCAGTCTCCTCACTTGGTATCCACGCTGTAGCTGTAATAAGATTCTCTCCGGGGGAAAGGGGAACGGATACAGCCTTAAAACTTCGGAAGTCTTTATTAAAATCAGCATATATCCCGTTTACATCTACCTCGGCAGCGCTGTGGGTCGCCCCGCCAAACACAGTAATGGGAGAATAGTTGACGATTGCCCGATCAAGGGGCGAGTATATTGAAATGCCAAGCGGCCTCTCAGGCAGGTCATAGATTATCTTGATGGTATCAAATGCATCGTGTCCAACTGCATTTGTGGCGCGGACGGTTATATAATTCAGTCCATCATTCAGGGCAATGGACACAGAGAAGCTATTCTCACCTACGCCGTATGCCGCTGGTGTAATGCCATTCACCGTAATCCGGGCAGTGGCCACTGCTGAGAGGACATCATTTAGTTCCCCCTGAATTTCATATGGTGAATAGGTGACTATCCGGTTGGAAGACGGCTCTGTGATCCTGACAGTTAAGGGATTATCGGATAGGAAATAGGTATAGGTTAGGTTTGCGGTAACAACCTGTCCATTGTTGGAATAGGCGCTTACAGTTACGGTGCATACCCATGACTGGGGAGGGCCGGCCTCAGGCGTTTCAGGCGGTTCGCAGGCGTAGATGGAGGCGGTGTAAAAACCATCCTCATCCACCTGCGCAATGGTATCATTTACAAGGACGGTTGCGTTGGGGTCGGTTACAACCCCTGTGACTTTAAAATAAGGAATTTCCATGATCGAGCCGTTCTCAGGCGAAAGGAGATTTAAACTGAGCGGCGCCAAAGGCGGATCGTAGACAACCTCAACAGTATCGTCATCCGTCTGTCCTGCTGCATTCGTTGCCTGGGCTGTTATCTGATTTTCCCCTGGCGACAGTTTCACGCCATGGGCTGTAAAGCTGCCATCAGCAGATACCACGGCCTCTTTGCCGTTGATATCCACATAGGCGCCGGGATCGCTTACAGTTCCAAAGACATCTATAGGTGTGTCAGAAAAGGTCTCGCCATTCCCCGGATATGTGATGGATATATTAAGCCAGGTATAATTGACCCTTATTGTATCGGATGCTGTCCTGCCATACTCATCCATGGCAATGGCTGTAACAATATTCTCCCCGAGGGTCAACGGTATATCTTTTGCTGTAAATGTATCTTCAGAGACAATGGCCTCTATGCCATTGACTGAAACCTTCGCCTCAGGGTCGCTTATTGTTCCTGTTACATCTATGCGGGATGATGAGAAAGCAGAACTGTCTGAAGGAGAAAGAATCTTGATTGTAAGTGGCGGCGGCTCATATGTAACAGTTATGCTGTCTGAAACACTGTTGCCGTATATATCGGCAGCTGTGGCCGTGATGGTGTTAACGCCGATGTTTAATGGAACTTTCCGGACCTCAAAGCTATTGCCAACCACAGAGGCCGCAAGGCCATTTACCTCTACATAGGCAGAGGGGTCGCTTACAGTTCCAAAGACATCGGTATAAGGGGCGGGGAGGACAGAGCCATCTGAAGGCAAGCGGATCTGAATGGCAAGCGGCGGCTCATATGTAACGGTTATGCTGTCTGAAACACTGTTGCCGTATATATTGACAGCTGTGGCCGTGATGGTGTTAACGCCAGGTGTTAATGGGAGGTCATGAGCCTCAAAAACATTCCCTGTCACAGGCGCTGTGATGCCATTTACCGTGACCCTGGCCGTACGGTCGGTCACCGTTCCCTTCACTGTAATGGAAGGCGTATTTACAGCGGCGCCCTCGAGAGGGTCCGTTATATCTATCCGGAGTTCGGGAAGACCTATATCGAGGGCCTCTATCTGTTTAAATCCATTTAGCCGTAGGAGGGCTTCTCCGGCAGCGCTGAGTTTGAGAACGGTCTTTCTCCATGCAATCCAGCATGTGCTGTCTGAGGGATCAACGGCAAGGGTGATGAGGTTGCCTTCGCAGTGATCATCATCCTCGTGGTTGTCACAATCGTCATCATAGTCATCTTCATGGCTTTTAGCGCCATTATTGTCGTCCTTACGCTTTTTATGTTTATCATCATCCTCCTCATCTCCCTTATCATTTTCTATGCATGGCCTGAGAGAAAAGAGCCTGTATCCATAGCTGCTATATTTAAAAACTTCCTTTTTGGTTACAAGCCACAGGGAGCCATCAGTCAGGTCTATCTTCAAATCCTGAATATAGTGAGGCTCAGCGCTTCTGAATTCTTCGAGTCCATTCCTGTCAATCCTGATGAGTCCTTTCTTAGCGCCTATCCAGAGGGAATGGGAATAGGGGTCAGTGGCGAGGGCATGAATCCTGTTCCACTTTTCGAGGTTAAAGACAAGGACAGGTTCGCCATCTGAGGTATATTTGACAGCCTTATCTTTAAGTCCGACCCAGCATGATCCGTCAGATATATCCACCGAGACATCCACAATATGATCTGTGCTGATCTTGAAAAGCTCTCGACCATCATGCGAAAGCTTTATTACCTCATCCTTTGCACCTATCCATAATGACCCATCTGAAGGGTCAAGGGATATATGGACCAACCTTTCGGCATTATCTTCGTCATCTGAACCTTCTTCGTTTTTCTCGTGCTTAATTTTAAGGGGATATCTCAGGATCTCCCGGCCTTTAAGGGTATATTGTATGACATCCTTTCTTGTTCCTGCCCAGACAACACCACGATAGTTATCCGCCGCGATGTCTTCAAGATGTTTGACAGGGACTTCTAAAAGGCGGGAGCCATTTGATGCAGAAACATTTATAATCTTCTTCTTTGCTCCGATCCAGAGGGACTCGCCGGTATTGGATTCAGGAAATTCAACCTTTGAATTTGAATAGGTAATATCTTTGGAAAAAAGAAAGACAAGAAAGAGCGCTGCTAATATAGAAATCGCTTTAAAGGGTTTCATCTCAAAAGCTCCTCCCCGTCTGCCTTACCTTGAGGATATTTCTTCCTGGTATAAGCCATACCCCTGTGATTTTGAACCACCCTCTCTGTGGCCGGTCACTGCATTTACTTCTATCTCGCTATTTCTATCACCTTATAAAAATCTTATAGGAAAAATTTTTCAGAACCCTGCCACTGCAGCGCGTGCAAAGTTCACGAATATCGACGGGAGTATGCCGATGAAAAGCACTGCGGTCACTGTTATCGCAAGCGCAAGGCCTATCGCAGGAGATGTTGTGAGCTGTACTGCCTCCTTCGGCTCTTTCATGTACATGTACATCACAATCCTCAGGTAGAAGTATGCCGATATTGCGCTGAATATAACTGCTATTATAACGAGCCATGTATAACCGGCGTGGATGGCGCTCATGAAGACATAGAACTTGCCCATAAAACCTGCTGTGGGCGGAATGCCCGTAAGAGAGAACATGAACACAAGCATTAATGCAGCCGCCATCGGATGGGTCTTTGCAAGTCCCTCGTAATCTGATATGCTATCGCCTTTGAAACCCTCCGACCTGAGCATTATCACAACCGCAAAGGCGCCAATGTTCATAAATGCGTATATAAGCATGTAGTTAAGGACACTCGACATGCCCTCTCCTGTGCCTGCTATTATCCCTAAAAGCATATATCCTGCATGGGCTATCGATGAATATGCAAGCATCCTCTTTATGTTCGTCTGCGAAAGCGCAACTATGTTTCCAACACCCATTGTGAGTATCGCTATAGGGATAAGGATACCTGCCCACTCTATCTTTACCGTGCCGAAGGCTATCATGAAGACCCTGCCGAGCACTGCAAAACCGGCTGCCTTTGGTCCGACCGACATGAATGCGGTGATGGATGTAGGCGCACCTTCATAGGCATCAGGCGCCCACATATGGAAAGGGACAGCTGCTATCTTGAACGAAAATGCAACTGCAAAGAGTATCATCGAAAGCATCAGGATCGGGTTTGATGCAAGGCCGTTTTTAACTATATAGGCCGATATAGCCTTAAGGTCGGTTGTCCCGGTAAGGCCGTATATCATCGATGTGCCATAAAGCAGGAACGCCGAAGCAAATGCTCCGAGAAGGAAATATTTCATGGCAGCTTCGTTCGATTTAATATCGTATCGTATGAAACCTGCAAGGATATAAGTGCTTAATGCCATGAGTTCGAGCCCCAGATAAAGGACTATAAGGTCACCGGCAGAAGCCATTATCATCATGCCGAGTGTGGAAAATAGAATCAGGCTGTAATATTCCCCGAAATTCACCCTCTCGATAACGATATACTTAACAGATATCAGGACAGTGAGAATGACATTAAGTATGAAAATCAGCTTAAAGAACATACTGTACCCGTCGGAGACGAACATGCCGTTGAAGGTTGTGCCCATTGACCCTGCAAGCGCATATGCGACCACTCCAACGCTTATAATGCTCAGGAACGCGACCGTCTCTTTTCTCTTTATAAGAAGGTCTGCCATGAGGATAGAAAGCGCCAGCACAGTCATTATTATCTCCGGCATTACAGGTCTGAGATCAGGCATTGCAATCGGCATTAAAACCCCCCAGTTTTTACATAGGAAATAGGAAATAGGAAATAGGAAATAAAGGACTTAAAATGATAAAGAGATGAATTCTTTATCGAGGATTTATTGACTTTCTCATTTCTCATTTTCTATTTCTCATTTAATGAATCCTATAATATTTTTTGCAGTAACTATCTCATGCACATTTCCGGTATTTACACGTTCCAAAAGATGGCGTACGGATTCGTGCATAAAACCGAGGAACGTATTCGGATAGATCCCTATCCAGAATATCAGGACCACCATAGGAAGAAGGGTGATCACCTCTCTTGCGTCCATGTCCTTCAGCCCGAGGACCTTCTGGTTCGTCTCCATGAAAAAGACCCTCTGATAAAGCCAGAGCATATAGCCTGCGCCTATGATGATGCCGGTAGCCGCAAGGACACCCGACAACTGGCTCGCCTTGAACCCGCCGAGGATTATCAGGAACTCACCGATAAACCCGTTTGTTGCAGGCAGTCCTATTGATGCGAGCGTAAATATCATGAATGCCGTTGCATAGACAGGCATTACTGAGGCAACGCCTCCGTAATCTGCTATCTCTCTTGTATGCGTCCTGTCATATATGATGCCGACGCTTAAAAAGAGAGCTCCTGTGACCACACCGTGGTTCAGCATCTGGAGAATCCCGCCTTCCATTCCCTGCGCATTCATAGCAAATATCCCCAGTGTCACAAATCCCATGTGGCTAACTGAGCTGTAGGCGATAAGCCTCTTTAAATCGGTCTGTGCAAGGCATATTACAGCGCCGTATATTATGGCTGTCACAGAGAGGAGCAGCATTATCGGCGTCATAGCCCTCGATGCCTCGGGGAAAAGGGGAAGTGAGAACCTGAGAAAGCCATAAGCCCCCATCTTGATCAGCACTGCGGCAAGTATAACACTTCCTGCTGTAGGGGCCTCTGTATGGGCATCAGGAAGCCAGGTGTGAACAGGGAACATCGGCACCTTGACCGCAAAGGCCGCAAAGAACGCCCAGAAAAGCCATATCTGCATGTTGTAAGGATAAGTTTTTGTCATGAGTTCAAGTATATCGAATGTGTTGCCTGCATAGAAATAAAGGACGATTATCCCGACCAGCATGAGGACGCTTCCTATAAGCGTATAAAGGAAGAACTTCACTGCCGCATAGATCCTGTTAGGCCCGCCCCAAACGCCTATCAGCAGGTACATGGGGATCAGCATCGCCTCCCAGAAGAGATAGAAGAGGAAGAAATCCAGGGAGCAGAAGACCCCTATCATCGCCCCTTCCATTATAAGTATGGATATATAAAACTCCTTTGTCTTTGTTTTTATCGCATTCCAGGATATCAGCACGCAAAGGATCGTTATGAGTGTAGAGAGCAGCACAAAGAGCACACTTATGCCGTCAAGACCAAGATAGTAGGTAATATTCCATGTCGGGATCCAGTCATACCTCTCGACAAACTGCATAAGATGTGTTGTTTTATCGAAATTGGTGAATAAGGGGATCGAAAGGATAAATGTCATTATGCTTATCACAAGGCTGAACCACTTTATGACACTTTCCTGCGACCTGTTTACAAAAAGAATCAGGGCCGCGCCCACAACCGGAAGGAATATGAGTGCGCTTAGTATCGGGAAACCTAAATTATTCATTATCACCTGTTCCATCATTTACTTACCTACCTTAAAAGCATCAGGGCCACAATAATAAGTACGCCCGCTGCCATTATTGTTGCATAGTGTTGTAAAAAGCCTGTCTGGATTCGCCTGAGCCCCTGGCTGAATACACCTATAGCATTCGGCACTCCATTTACAATGGCCTCTATGATCCTTGCATCGGTAATCCCTATAAGTATGTTCTTTGCTATCCAAATTGTCGGCCTTACGATTATAAAACTGTAAAGCTCATCAACATAGTATTTATTGTAAAGGACTTTATAGATGCCGCTGAACATTTGTCCGACCCTTACAGGCAATTCGGGTCTGTAAAGATAAAATAATGCTGCAAGCCCTATCCCTGCAAATCCTATTAACACAGAAATGCCCATTACTGCCCATTCCTCGGCATGCGTGCCGTGAGCCTCAGGGTGCCCGACAACCGGCTTAAGAAACTCTGCAAAATTCGCCCCTCCCCCAAGAAGATGCGGGATCCCGACCCAGCCTGCTGCAACTGCGCCGATAGCAAGCAGCATCAGCGGGATAGTCATAACCTTTGGCGATTCATGGAGGTGATGCTCCTCCTCATGAGTTCCACGGAACTTTCCATGGAAGGTCAGGAATATAAGCCTGAATGAATAAAAAGGCGTAAAGAACGCAACTATAGTCCCGATAATCCATACAAACTTTCCTACAGGGCTATGTGATGCATAGGCAAGCCATATTATTTCATCTTTGCTGAAGAAACCCGCAAATCCCGGAACTCCTCCAGCGCTTAATGCCGCAAGGAAAAATACCGCATAGGTAACCGGCATATATTTCCTTAGCCCGCCCATTTTCTGTATATCGTTGGTATGGACGGCATGTATTACACTGCCGGCGGCAAGGAAGAGCAACGCCTTAAAAAATGCATGCGTGTACAGATGAAAAATACCAGCAGCATATGCGCCGACACCGCAGGCAAGAAACATAAGTCCCAGATGGCTTAATGTAGAGTATGCAATTATCCTTTTTATATCATTCTGGACAATTGCGATTGTGGCCGCAAACAAAGAGGTTATGGCGCCTATTAATGCAACTACTATCAGGGCGGTTTCAGAAAGGCTGAATATCGGATTACACCTTGCAACAAGGAACACACCGGCTGTCACCATAGTCGCTGCATGAATGAGAGCGCTGACAGGAGTAGGGCCTTCCATCGCATCGGGCAGCCAGACATGCAACGGCATCTGGGCTGATTTTCCGATAGAGCCGCAGAAAAGAAGAAGCGCTATCAGTGTCATGAGATGGACATCGTATCCGAGGAAATTGACTGTATTTAAGGCGAACCCTCCGACCTGACCGAATACGGGAGTATAATCGAGAGTGCCGAAGGTAAGGAATATCATTATTACGCCGAGACCGAAGCCGAAGTCGCCGAACCTGTTGACTATGAATGCCTTTTTGCCGGCGTCGGCTGCTGATTTCTTATCAAACCAGAAACCGATGAGGAAATACGAACAGAGGCCGACACCCTCCCATCCGAAATAGAGCTGGAGGAAGTTGTTCGCCATAACGAGCATCAGCATGCAGAATGTAAAGAGGCTGAGATATGCAAAGAATCTATAATATCCCTTGTCGCCGTGCATGTACCCAACGGCATAAATATGAATAAGCGTGGCGCAGGTTGTCACAACGATCAGCATAACTGCTGTAAGGGGGTCAATAAGGAAGCCAACAGATACTTTAAAACCGCCTGAGCTTATCCATGTATAGAGGTCCTCATTTACCCTGCCTCCTCCATACACATCAACAAGAGTCATAACTGCAACAACCCATGAACCGGCCACAGCAAGGATGGATGTCCAGTGGGCCTTCTCTTTTAAAAAATCCCTTCCCAACAGGATGTTTATCAGAAACGCCGCTAAAGGCAAAGATGGTATTAGAAGATAATTATTCATAAATACCTCTTAAATAAGAAATGAAAGATAGAAAATAAGAACTGAATACTTTTAACTTCTTATTTCTTATTTCTATTTTCTTATTTCTCATTTCAAATTATCCTTTCATCTCGTTCATTTCATCCACATGTGCTGTGGTCTTGTTCCTGAACAGCGCGATGATAATGGCAAGTCCTATAGCTGCCTCTGCTGCTGCAACCGTTATGATAAAAAAGACCAGTATCTGTCCCCTCATGTCCTGAAGGTAATGGCTGAATGAAACAAGACTGATATTCACAGCGTTCAGCATAAGCTCCACTGACATGAACATTATTATGATGTTCCTCCTTGTCAGGAATCCGAACACTCCTATCATGAAAACAACAGTACTGAGCATCAAATACCAGTTTAAAGGTACCATCTCAAAATCTCCAAAATCCTGAAATTTGAAATTTGAAATTTGAAATTTTCACTGTTCAGCTCCTCATCTTTCTCTTCGCAAGCACTATCGCGCCGATTATAGCTATAAGAAGCACGATCGAGGCTATTTCAAACGGGAAGAGAAAATCCGTATATAATACCTGCCCCAGTGCCTTGGTATGGGTTTCTTTCTGAATGAACTCGGCTGTAAATTTACCAGCGGGTGAAACCGCAAAAGACTTAATCGCATTTATAACGACTACAAGCAAAGCAGCAGAGATGAAAAGCCCTGCAGGCCATGAACCTATGAACCTGTTTATCTGGAGTTCCTCTAGAT
>JAKAKQ010000372.1 GCA_021813425.1 Nitrospirota bacterium | reverse complement strand
GGTTGCTTAAGGATCCGTACTTTGTGATTTTTCTGTCCGACTTCTCTACTTTGCTCATAAGGGTATCAAGGATCTTTAAACTCATGCGCAAGGCCTCATCAGGTATTTCTTCTTTTTCTTCTTCCCGCAGTTCCAGGTCCGCTTCCAATCTTTTGTAAAGAGGCATTGCTGCGACTATCCCTTTGATTATCTCTCTGCCTTCCTCCAGTCTTTTTGCAATCTCTATTTCTGCGTCTCTACTGAGTATGGAAATATTGCCCATGGAGTGGAAATAGGCCTGAACAAGATCTTCTGATTTATCAAAATCCTCCGACTCTTCAAGCTCGTGAGCCTCTTCCTCTGCGATATCGAGTTCTTCACTATCTATGATCCTAATCCCCATGTCCTGCAAAAGTGCTACTCGCTCTTCTATTTCTTCGGGTGAGAAATATTCAGAAGGCATGGCCTCATTTATCTCATCATAAGTAATAGAGCCGCGGCTCTTCCCTATCTCTATCAACTCTTCAAGAATATCATTCTCTATCATAAAATCTCCTTTAAATTCAATATGTTAATCTTGCTCAAAGAACATTAATATTTTCTTCTGATTCTTCTATTTATCTCTTCTTTTTTCTTTCATCTCTATAAATATAAGGCAATAATTTGAAGAAAATATGAATTATAGCTTAAAACAGGCTTTTAAATAAAGCTTTTTTTATCAGAAAAGTCTCTTGCCGATTTATTTTCACGACCTCTTTGATTTTTGATGGGTATTATCTTTATCAGATGGCAGTTGTCAATTCAGGCGAAGTTTTTCTCTCAATGACCCGGCAGTGCTGTTCGAAAATCTTCCTGAAGTGGAATCCATATATGCTGAATGTGATTGCCAGAGGGAAAAGCCGCGGACGGCAGAAAAGGGACCAGAAAAAGAGTTTCCAGTAATGGTACCGCTCTTTCCCTATTATTCCCAGAAGAAAAGCGGATTTGAAGCCTGCTTTCAGATAACTTAACCGGAAATGGAAGATCTTGGGTTGTGTCGGCCTGTAGTCTTTCAGGAATTGCCTGACCCGCGCATAGTAATGCTTGGGAGAATAAATCGTGCTGATGATATTTTTATAGCCGCTTATCAGGGCTTCATAGCTCATTCTGGGTTTAAAATTAATCGAAAGATCGGTATTGTCTCCTGATGCAGCTTTTAATAGTCTGCCTTCCTTCAGGAGACGGTTGTATAGCTTTGTACCGTGAGGTGCATTTAATAGTCCGACCATTGCGGTCACGATCCCGCTGTCCTGTATGAACGAGATCAGTTTCTCGAATATTGAAAGAGGATCATTGTCAAATCCTACAATAAATCCTGCCTGGACCTCCAGGCCGAAATCCTGGATTTTTCTGACACATGCTTTCAGATCCCGGTTCTTGTTCTGGACCTTGCTGCACTCGATCAGGCTTTCCTCATTCGGAGATTCGATCCCGATAAAGACCGTTGTAAATCCTGCCTGTACCATCAACCGCATAAGCTCTTCATCGTCAGAGATATTTATCGATACCTCGGTTGAGAGAGTAAACGGGTATTTTCTCTTTTCCATCCATTCAATGATCGCCGGCAGGATTTCCTTTTTCAATTTACTCTTATTCCCTATGAAATTGTCGTCTACAAAGAAAACACCACCTCTCCAACCATGCCCATAGAGGCTTTCCATTTCTTCCAGCACCTGCTCCTTTTCCTTTGTCCTTGGTATGCGTCCGTATAATACGGTAATGTTGCAGAAATCGCAGTCAAACGGGCATCCTCTTGAGTATTGTAAGTTCATTGAGGCATAGGGTTTTAGATCTACAAGATCCCAGAGAGGCATGGGAGTTGTTCTCATATCCGCCCATTGCCGGGATGTATAGACATGCTTGACCTGTCCTTTGTCCATATCATCTAAAAAGAGTGGAAGGGTGATCTCGGCCTCATTGAGCACAAAATGGTCCACTTCCTTAAATTCATCATGGCTTGCAGTAAAAAGAGGCCCGCCTGCGACAATCTTTATTCCGAGTGTTTTGCATCTGCTTATAACTGTCTGCGCAGACTCCTTCTGGATCGACATGGCACTGATAAAAACATAGTCGGCCCAGAGGAGATCTTCATCCTTGAGCGTCTTCACATTCATATCAACGAGATTTTTCTTCCATTCCTGCGGGAGCATTGAGGCTACTGTTAAAAGGCCTAAAGGGGGGAGGCTTGCCTTTTTGGAAATAAACTTTAATGCATATTTAAAGCTCCAGAAAGTATCAGGATATTTTGGATATACAAGGAGTATTTTCATGGCAGATTTTTCCCTTGATGTTTTTGAAGGAAGCAAAAAAAATTGTTAAACAGGTTCATAAAGAATATTTATATTTTATATTAATCTGGTAACAAATTCAAACTTAAATGAGAATGCTATAATTAAAGTTTTGAATTCCCATGAACCTTTTATGTGTTTTATTCCGCTTTTAAATAGCATTTGATTTTCAATGATGCTTATTGACATTAAAATAAATCCCGATGACTTTCTTTTTTTCATGTTGAAATTATTGATGAAACCTATTAATATTAAAGAAAATTGAGGAAGGGAGAATGGAGAAGATTGAATTGGCTTGCAGATATGTACCATTTTCCAAAATTGAAATTCAACAGGGTATAGACAAAAAATCCATGTTAAATTATAATCCACATATATTAATATATATACAGTATTTAAAAGGAAAGGGAAAGAGATAGAAAATCAGATATGGCTGAACCTGTCAGAGTGAGAACAGACGATGTTGAGGAGATGCGCAAGCAGCTCCAATTCAACGAGAAGCTTAAATTTGTAGCTAACAAGATACATTCAGCAAATAATGTCAATGAGATATTGATTAAACTGAAAGATAATATACTGAGCCTTTTTGATGCAGAAAGGATCACTATATATCTTATCGACCCGGTAAAAAAGGAGCTTATCTCCAAATACCTTGTCGGCACAGGCATCAAGGAGATAAGGGTGCCTATCTCCCCGTCCAGTATAGCAGGATATACAGCACATGCCCAAAAAATGGTAAATATCGCTGATGTAAACATTGCCGCTGATATAAAGAAGATAGACCCTAATCTGACTTTTGACGGCACATGGGACAAACAATCAGGATATACTACAAGGCAGGTGCTGGCAGCCCCGATACTTTTCGAGAATACGCTGCTTGGTGTTATCCAGCTCATCAATAAAAAGACCGCCAAAACGTTCACAAAACCAGACGAAACCGGCATCCTTTCAATAGCCCGGGTATTAGGTATAGCTTTCCGCAACCAGGCTAAGATGATACGCACACGATTTGATCATCTTGTCAGCATTAACATCATCACCGATAACGAGTTGAAATCAGCTGTTGCTACTGCAAGGGAACAGAAAAAAAATGTCGAAACCATCCTTATGGAGCATTACAAGGTGAAGAAGACAGATATAGGAGCATCCCTCAGTCAGTTCTATGGATGTAAATTTGTAGAATACGACAACAAAATACTTTTCCAGAAGGAACTACTGAGGGGACTTAACATGGCATACCTGAAGAATTCTTTCTGGGTCCCCCTGTCATCGTCCGAGGGAAAGGTAACGATTATAATCGACAACCCCAGGGACCCGAAAACCCTTGATATAAAAAACCTGATCAAGGCAAAACAGTATGAGTTCCAGGTTGCCTTAAGGGAAGATATACTAAAGTTTCTTCAGATGCTCGAAACTGATACCAAAGAAACCTCTCAGGGGGCTATATCTGATATCCTTGCCGATATGGATGTAAAAGATGAAAGCGCTATGGAAGCTATGGCGGTAGATTCTGCAATTGATGAGAACGCAGGAACAATAGTCCGGCTTGTCAATCAGATACTCATTGACGGCTATGAGAAGGGAGCATCAGATATACACGTAGAGCCGAGCAAGGCAAAAAAAATAACCACTGTACGCTTCAGGATTGACGGGGCATGCATAAACTATCTTGAAATACCTTACACACACAGCAGTGCGGTAACATCAAGGATAAAGATTATGTCCAATCTTGATATTTCAGAAAGAAGGCTGCCGCAGGACGGAAAGATAAAATTCATTTACAAGGACAAACCCGTTGAACTCCGTGTAGCAACACTGCCGACAGTCGGGGGTGAGGACGTTGTAATGAGAATACTTGCTTCAAGCAAGCCTATGACCCTGGACGCACTGAACCTTTCTGATCGCGACTACAAGGTTTTCAAAGAGATAATCTCCAATCCTTACGGAATTATCCTTGTTGTCGGGCCTACCGGTTCAGGTAAAACTACAACGCTGCATTCAGCGCTTGGTTACATAAATACTCCTGTAAGGAAGATCTGGACTGCCGAAGACCCTGTTGAAATAACACAGGAAGGCCTCAGGCAGGTCGAGGTAAAACCCAAGATTGAATTTACCTTTGCAAAAGCAATGAGGGCATTCTTAAGGGCAGACCCCGATGTTATTATGGTTGGTGAAATGAGAGACCATGAAACAGCAGCGATAGGCGTCGAGGCATCTCTGACAGGTCACCTGGTCTTAAGCACACTTCATACAAACAGCGCACCGGAGACTATTGTCCGTCTTATTGACATGGGTATAGACCCTCTCAATTTTGCTGATGCCTTACTTGGTGTTCTTGCCCAGCGTCTTGTCAGAACTTTATGCAAAAAGTGCAAGGAGGCTTACCATCCTACACAAGAGGAGTTCGAATCCCTTGCAACATCGTATGGAAAGGAATTCCCTGAACTCGGCATTGAATATAATGATAAGCTTACTATTTATAAAATAAAAGGCTGTGAGGAATGCAATCTCACAGGATATAAAGGAAGAATGGGAATCTACGAGCTCCTGCTGGGGACTAAAGAGCTGAAAGCTGTTATACAGAGAAGGGGCACTGCAGAGCAAATCAGGGAACAGGCCATTAAAGACGGCATGAGGACCCTTTTCCAGGACGGCATCTCAAAGGTGTTTAAAGGATACACTGACTTCAAACAGGTCAGAAGCGTCTGCATGAATAAATAGAGTCTATCCATAAAATTATGACTTGCTCAATCTGTCATTCCCGAGGTAGTAATCGGGAATCCAGTGTCTTTAAGAAACAAAGAAGCCCTGGATTCCCGCCTAAGGACTGCGGGAATGACAACTCAAAACACTCGAAACATACATAAAAAAGCATTGAAGTACACTACGCTTTAAACAGACTATAGTTAGGGTTAAAACTCATGGATATACTCTTTATCGGTCATTCTCTAATAGAATTTTTTGACTGGCAGTCCAGATTCCCTTCACACAGGGCCGTAAATCTTGGCGTGGCTGGTGAGGCAGCAGAGGGACTCCTTTCAAGGATTCATAAAATAACAGAAGGACATCCTTCAGCAGACCTGATTTTTATTATGACGGGATTAAATAACATCGCAATGGAAGATTTTGAATTCTTTGGCTCCTACAGGAAGATAATCGAAATATTATCTGATGCCTATCCCGATGCCAAGATATTCATAAACTGCATCCTTCCGACCCGAATAGAGTTTATAACGGATGAATCGATTCTCGATGCAAACAAATCACTCAAAGAACTTGCCGGAGATACTGGTGTGGAATTCCTTGATATATACAGTCTCTTTGTTGATATGGAGGGGAAAGCCGTTAAAGATTTTTTTCTTGAAGATGGAGTGCATCTGAGTGATGAAGGGTATGCCGTGTGGTCTGGTGCATTAGAAAAAGCAGTTAATAATCATTCTGACTTTTGATCTGTCTATAAATTGTTTGCTATGAATTTTGCAAAGGCCATTGAGCTTGTAAAGCCGGGAGATATTGCATTGAGGATATGAAGACTGTTTCCCTTCTTTAACACTACAAAATCCATGACGAGATTCTTATTTCCCCAATCGACGAGTTGTGCCCGAATCCCGACCTTGCTGCAATATTCAATGTCATTTAATTGCAAGGATTCTATTAAACTATTTGCGTCTTCAAAAAAGAACCTCGGGATATACTTCTTTATTTCTGAGTGAGCTGTTTTTCTGAATAGGGGATCTGTTAGCAGAAGAGTTATATTTCTGCAGATAATATTAAATACTTCCCTGTCTATTCCGCTCAAAATACCGTAATTTTCCCTGCCAAGGGCTGTAATGGCTGTTGGGCCTATATAAACCGTTCCCTCGATGGATCTGGTGAAATGAACACCTAAAAAGGGATTTCTTATATCAGGTACAGGATAGATATTACCCCTCACAAGATAGCTCTTTTCTTTTTTTAGTTTTTTGTATGTACCCTTAAAAGGAATTATTTTATAATTATAACCGACCCCGAACTCATGAGCCACTTTATCACTATAGCAACCTGCTGCATTTATAAATAGATCAAACTCTATGCTGCCTTTGTTTGTCCTGAGCCTGCTGTCTTTGATTAACTCCCTGAATTCAATACCTTTCATTATCATGACTTTTCCGGAGGAGATCAAATCCCTTTCCAGCGCTTCCAGAACCTTTGACGGATCGACTACAGCTGTATAATGTGAAAAAAGCGCCTGCCGGCAGGTTTTTGCATATGGCTCTACAGTCTTTATCTTTTTTTCATCTATTATCTCCACTTTGGCGCCATTTTTTAATGCCCTGTTATACAGTTCTTCAAGGGCTGGAATTTCCTCTTCATTTTTGGCAACTATTACCTTGCCGCTTTCCAATATAGGAATGTTGTTTTTTCTGCAATAATCCTTCATGAGAAAATTGCCTTCAAGGCAAAACCTTGCTTTCAGGCTGTCAGGGGAGTAATAGATCCCGGCATGCAGAATACCGCTATTCCTCCCCGAGGCGTGTTCCCCGAGTTTTTTCTCTTTTTCTAATATGACTATATTCTTATGGCCCTTATCCAATAACTCCTTTGCGATAGTAAGCCCGATAATGCCGCCGCCACAGATAATGATCCCTGCTTTATCTGCCATCTATCCTCCCGGAGTATTTTATTTATTCAATACATCCAAACACAAATCCTCTCTTTTTTTCAATGGTTTTGCACTATATTTTGCAGGGTCCGAGATTAAGTGATAAAATGGATATAAAGTGTTGAGGTGACAATATGAAAATACTGCTTGCCACAGATGGTTCCGATTATTCTGAAGAGGCTGCCGGATTTTTGACGCGGTTTAATTTCTCTCAAAAAGATGAGATCGTGGTCCTACATGTGATAAGCGAGATCCCCTATGAGGATGACTACAAGGCGCAGATAAGGCAGGCAATTAGAAAGGTAGCCCCAAAAATACTTGAATCAACAGTGAATATCCTGAAACCTGTCAATGCAAAGATCATGTCAGTTGAGGCAGATGGTTATCCTGAC
The DNA here is from genome assembly GCA_021813425.1 of Nitrospirota bacterium. Classification (GTDB taxonomy): domain Bacteria; phylum Nitrospirota; class Thermodesulfovibrionia; order Thermodesulfovibrionales; family UBA6898; genus JAKAKQ01. The sequence goes on along the minus strand of JAKAKQ010000372.1, from coordinate 7,766 downwards.
ACGACCATCATTGAGAAGGCAGTAAGTCTGGATATTGATCTGATCGTTATGGGTGCAAGGGGAATAAAAGGGATTAAGATATTTTTTCTTGGAAGCTCGACCAGATCAGTTACAATTAATTCACCTAAGCCCGTACTTGTAATTAAGCGTCATCAGGGAGAGGTTACAGGAAAAATGAAGATAATCTTTGCTGCAGACGGTTCTGATTCTGCTGACGAAACAGCAAGGTTCCTGTCTTTGATGCCATTTCCGGATGATGCCGAGATAACGGTTATGCATGTGTCAAGGTCAGCTGTTTCCGACATACCGGATAGGTATATGATGGAGATAAGCGATGAAATTAAGGAAGAGGTGGCCAGGGTCAGGACAATAGAATCTGCAGAATCAGAGAAGATTATTGAAAAGGCACAGACATATTTGAGCAAACGTTTTACAAATATTTACGGGCTAAAGAAAATCGGCGATCCTTCTATCGAGATATTGAATGAAGCGAATATATCAAACGCTGATTTAATCGCGGTCGGAAGCAGGGGATTAAGGGGTGTTAAAGGGATGCTTGGAAGTGTGTCAAGGAGGATATTAGGGCATTCGGAATGCTCTGTGCTTATAGGAAAGGGGTGACTCTTTACCCGGATTATTCATAAACTATTTACGAGCGGACAGGACATAGTACTTTCGCTCATTCTCGCTGTGCTCCGAGGTATTTTGCCTCCTTATTTATTAATATACATACTGCTTGAATATCGGCCAAATAAAACCGCTCAAATACTATATCCTGTTCATATCAGGCCTTGACAACCAGCACAGGGCAGGGGGCGTGCCCGATGACCTTCTCGGTGACGCTTCCCATTAAAAGTCTTTTTAATCCCGTTCTTCCGTGAGAACCCATTACTATCGTATTTATCTTTTGTTCCTCTGCAATATTGATTATCACTTCAGGCGTTACCCCTTCTCTTACAAATGCCTCTGCCTTTATGCCTCTTGATTCTGCCAGTTGCTTTGCCTCTTTAACATAACCGTGCGCCTTTTTTATCATGTCGTCAACAGCCTCAGGGGCCTCGCCGTAAAATTCAGCCGGCACGTCCACGACGGATAAAATCTTGAGGGTTCCATTATATGCCTCTGCAAAATCTATCGCCCGTTCCGTGGCGGTTTTGCTATACTTTGAGCCGTCTATAGCAAGAAGGATATTCTTCCAGCTGACCTCCGCTTTCAGGGGGATAATAAGAACATCCTTTGGACTATATCCGATGACCCTTGCCGAAACACTCCCTATAAGCGCCCTTTCGAGCTTGCTTGCGCCCCTTCTTCCCATGACTATCAACTCGCAGTTCTCAGCCTCTGCAAGATCGATTATCCTTTCATGAGGCACGCCTTCTTCGCAGACTGTTTTTATGAGGGCCCTTTCAGCCTTTGCGATCTCCATCGCCTCTGAAAGGGCCTTTTCACAGGGGTGTTTTATCGCATGCTGGACATTTCCGATGCCCACCATATCCAGATCTCCTTCGTAAGGGGGGACCACAGAGACTACTGTTATCCAGCTCTTTTCATTGACGGCAAGTTTGAAAGATTCTCTTAAGGCGTGCATGCCTGATTCAGAGCCGTCGATCGCTACCAGCATTTTTTTAGTCCCTCCCTTTCCGAACTTTACCATAGTTACATCTTAACATGGGCAACTGCTTCTTCGGCAGCCAGTTGTTCTGCCCTGCGCCCCTGCCACATTGCGCGAAGGACTATAAATGCCCCAAGTACCAGAGCAAAGATCATTATCGCAAAGCTCACGTTTTTTAAGAGTCTCGTTGTGCCGTCGCTCAAGGTCTCAATCAAGCCCAACTGGGACAGATAAACAGGGACCATAAGGCCGCGGCTGAAAAGGACTATTACCATTATGACACCCATGACAACCTTAATCATGAAGGGTTTTACATAGGTCGTCCCAATAGCGCCGAGTTGAATACCGAACAGCGAGCCGGCAAGTATTATCATCGCAAGGCGGATATCGACCAGACCGTGCATTGCATATTTGAGGGAGCCTCCGAGACCCATTACAAATGCGATAACCAGCTCAGATGCTGAAGCCATAAGGCTCGGTGCGCCAAGCACATAGATCATTGCTGGAACACCGATAAAACCTCCCACGGCGATTGTGGCTGCCAGCATACCGGTTGCAAACCCTAAGGGAATAGTAAAAAGAACGGAAATCCTTGCATTCAGGCTCTTGAAATAGACCATTGTGCCGGGGATATTTACAGATTGCACCCATTTTGCGAGTTTGGTGACCTTTTCTTCTTCATTTGTGTTCCCGGATTTGTAGGTCTTCCATGCATCGCGCAATACGAAGATACCAACAACTGCAAGTATGACAACAAAGGCCACACTGACATAAAGGTTGGAGCCTGCTTCTCCAAATCTTTGCTTGATGCTTTCCTGTATATGCGCCCCGTAAAGCACGCCTGCTTCGGCGGAAATACCAAGCACTATGCCGATCTTTACGTCCACCTGTCCGTATTTTGCGCGTTTAATGGCGCCTATAAGCGCCTTCGGGAACTTATGGCACATGTTGCTTGCGACTGCAACAAGTCCGGGCACGCCCATGCTCATCATAGCGGGGGTCATTACAAATGCGCCGCCTGAACCGATAAAGCCGCTTACGAGTCCGCCTACGAAACCTACAAGAAACAGGTAGATCACATTCCCGGCATCGAGACTGATAAAGTTAGACGCCGCCTGGGCTATATCATGCATCTTATTTTACCTCCTTCTTCTTCTTCTTCGCGGCCTCGACACCCAAAACCGTCCAGAAATTTCCTGTAAAGGAACCGTGTACGAATGAAAAAATAAATGCCGTCACTATTGGTAGAAATGCATTAAAGCCACCCTTACCGATATAATTGTTGATAATGTCCTGATTCAGCAACAAGGCCCCATAGAGCGCGAGGGAAACGAGCCCCATGAAGACCATCTTGTTGACAGGCTTCTTTTTTGGAATATTGCTTGCCATAATAAACCTCCTTTTTTATCTAAGCGCCGAAGGCGCGTTGTTTTTAAGCGTTCTCCCACCATTACCATCTGACACCTAAGCTGCTGCCGGGCCCCGGAAAGTTTTCCTTCTCATTCGGCCCTTAATACTTTTCTATCGGTTGGTCTCTGATAATCAGACGGCCTGTCAGTCTTTCTCGGCCTGTCTTCATTCATCAACTGCCTTGCTGTCTCGAATTCGCCTTCCTCTGCAAAGGCAACCGCCATCATCGCTGTCTCAAAACTTTTAAGTAACTTTTTCATCTTGTTCTCCTTTTTTGCCTGTCCTTACGCTTCTGCCTGTAAGGGTCTCGAAATCGTAACGATAGGCTTGGTTATGTTTTTAAGTAATTTGTTGATATCGAAAATCTTTTTGTTGCCTGAAAGGGTCGGACTTAACAGAATCATGTCTATGTTCGGCCTGTCCTTTAAAAAGTCTTTTATCGCGTGCTGTATATCACCTATAGCTGCATGGCAAAACAGGTCTCCCGAGATTTCTCCGTATTTTTCCGTCAGCTCTCCGAACTTCTTTGCGGCTATATCCTTTATTTCGCGTTCATGTTCGAGGAGGATCTCCTTTGCCATCTTGATTTCCCCTGCCTCTGCAAAGGCCGCAGCCGCCATCACGTCGTCGTAAATACTCGACATCCGTCTATCGAAGATCATCAGTACGTCAATTCCTGCATTCATGGTCCTGGATAGCTCAATGACATACGGGAAGCCTTCTTCGAAGTTGTCACCTCCTTTTGTTACAAATAAGAGCTTTTCTTTCATCTTCTTTCTCTCCTTTCAGACTTTCTGTACTTATAATTCCAAAAGGGATGCCAGGTGCTAACATGTTGAAATAAAAGGGAATTCTAAATTATGATGACAGAATTAGTGTTTCAATAATGAACAGTGGTGAACAGTTATAACCTTTAGGATCAATGACAGGAGATAGAAGATATTTCCAGAAGTGCTAAGATATTAATGATCTGAAATAATTGGTCAGATCATGCTCTGTGGAGGGAGTATTACATGTCTGAGATTTCCTTACTCATAGAACATTTCCCGTATATAGGACTTTTTATCCTTCTTATACTCGGTGGAATAGGGTTCCCTTTCCCTGAAGATACTACCCTTATGCTATGCGGCTTTTTAATTTCTCATGATATTGTGAAGACGGTTCCGGCCTTATTTGCAGTATATTTGGGACTGCTGATTTCGGATTTTTTTCTTTATTCGGTTGGGAAAAAATATGGCAGGACGATTATTACCCATAAAAGATTCAGCAGGATTATAACACCTGAAAGGTTTTCATCACTGGAAGAGAAGTTCAACAAAAAGGGAGTGATCGTAATCCTGCTCGGCAGGCATCTAATAGGCCTGAGGGCACAAATTTTCCTTGTAGCAGGCATCATGAGGATGTCAACGCTGAAGTTCATTATAACCGATGCTGTCACAGCCTCTTTTACCGTTGCTATCATGACAGGTGCAGGTTATGCCGGAGGCTACAGCCTTCAGATTTTAAGAAAGGATATTACAAGGGTTGAACATATGGCGATCTTATTAATCATAATACTGCTCGCAGTTTATCTGCTTTTCAGATACTTTAAATCAAGGAAAGAAAAAAGCTCCCCGTAAGACCTTATTTTTTTAATATCCTCCAGAGGCTGGTCCTTGAAATGCCTAAAAGATCTGCTGCCTTTGATTTATTATCGTCTGCATACTCGAGTACTTTCTCAGCATATTCCTTATTGATCTCGTCAATGGTCTTAATTCTGTCGGGACCTATGGTTTCGACCTGAAAAAGCTTTATACTCTGAGGAAGGCTCTGTGGAGTTATTCGTAATGATTTTTCGAGGATCACCGCCCTCTCAATAATATTTTCAAGTTCCCTCACATTTCCGGGGAACCCGTATGACATCAGCGTATCCATCGCTTCCTTACTGAATCCATCTATCTTTTTATTTGCCTTCTTTGCATGTTTCTCGAGAAAATGCCTGCTGAGCGGGATAATGTCCTCTTTCCTGTCCCGTAGGGGAGGGATATAGATATCCATAACATTCAGCCTGTAATAGAGGTCTTCCCTGAACCTTCCATTCGATACAAGCGTATTTATATTCTGGTTTGTGGCAGCAATGAATCTCACATTAACTCTTAATGACCTCGTGCCGCCGACCCTCATGAATTCCCTGTCTTCAATGACCTTTAACAACTTGGCCTGAAGGGACGGGGTCATCTCAGCAATTTCGTCGAGGAATAAGGTGCCGTTGTTTGCGATCTCGATAAGCCCCTGTTTGGAAGAAACAGCGCCTGTAAAGGCTCCCCTTTCATGTCCGAACAACTCGCTTGCCAGGAGTTCCTCTGTAAAAATAGCGCAGTTTACCCCCAGAAACGGTTTATCTTTTCTCAGCCCCGTATAATGAATAATTTTTGCAACAAGCCCTTTGCCGACCCCGCTTTCGCCGGTAAGCAATACATTACAGTCGGAATTCGTTATGCTTTTGATTATATCGATCACCCTTTTCATCATCCTGCTTTTTGCGATAAAGGGCTTATCTTTGTCGAGACCGAGAGAGACCTTAAGGGCTATATTTTCATTCTCTAATCTTTTTTTTTCCTGTATTTTATTGATCTTGAGATTCAGTTCGTCGAGGTTAAAGGGCTTGGTTATATAATCGGTTGCGCCTTTTTTCATGGCCTCTACCGCTGACTCGACGCTGCCGAATCCGGTGATTATAATTACCTCCATGGCAGGATATTTGTCCCTTACCTCGGAAAGCAGGGTTATCCCGTCCATCCCCGGCATCTTTATGTCGGCGACCAATATGTCAAACCCTTCTTCTTCAATCTTCTTTAATGCGTCAAGACCGTTTGCAACGCCTGTGACTGTATGCCCTTCTTTTTCAAGTGCATATTTGAGATGCTTCAGGGTTATCTCTTCATCTTCTGCAATAAGTATTTTCAGATTCATACCCCCTTTGGGATTGTTACAGTGAAAGTAGTGCCTGCGTTAGGCTTGCTGTCCACCTCAATTTTCCCTTTGTGTTTTTCTATTATACTGTAAACGATCGCCAATCCCAAACCGGTTCCTTTCTCCTTTGTAGTAAAAAACGGGTCGAAAATCCTTGTAATATCTCCGGGAGGAATGCCCTTGCCTGTATCGGATATCGTGATTTTTACCGAATCATCCTTTGCCGTTACACCGATATCTAGGAACCCCTTTCCCTCCATGGCGTCGACTGCGTTATTGAAGAGGTTGACGAAAACCTGCTGCAGGAGATACTTGTCCGCAAGGACCTCGAGATCTTCGGTTACCCTGAAATTAAATTGGACATTCGCCATCTCGCTTGCGATCTCCATCTGGCCCAGCACTTCGTTTATAAGGTTTTTGATATTGACTTTCTTGAGGTCCGGGGGCTTTTCTCTGGAAAACTCAAGCAGATCCCCGACAATCCTTTTTACCCTGATGGTTTGAGAGAAGATATCGCTGACAGTCTCCCTGATAATCGGGGGACATGTTTCCTGGCCTATCTCTCTGGACAATATTTGAGCGGCAAGATAAATATTGTTAAGAGGATTGTTGAGTTCGTGGGCGACACCCGATGCAAGCGTCCCTATGGAGGCAAGCTTTCTGCTTTGTAACAATTCCTCGTTCTTAGTTTTGATCTCATTGTCCCTCATCGTAAGACTATCTTCCATCTTGATAAAGGCGCTGATAAGCTTGCCGACTTCGTCCTGCTCCGTCATCAGATCATTTTTCATTTTGAAAAAGGTGTTGAGTAAAAAACCTACCTCATCCTGGTTTTCGGGAATAGTCAGAGAGGAAAAATCGCCTTTGCCCGTCTTTTCAACGGCAGAAGTTAATATTTTAAGACGTTTTACAACACTCTGGACTATTGCAAATAGAGTTATAAGACCGACAAACAGGAACAATGGGAACAATATTAATACGGCAATCTGTGAAAGGCGAATAACCATTTCGACCCTTTCCCTGGCCGACCTGTCAAAATCCTTCGAAATGTTCAGAATCTCTTCTCCATTCTTTCTGAGGGCTATGATTTCCGAGTCCAGTTTCTTAAGATCCCTGATGATCTCTGTAGAATCTTTCTGTGAGAATATTTTTTCCAGCAGTTCTGCGTTTATGAGCGGACGCTCCAGGATAGTTGTTTCAATAAGGGGGAAAATCGCATTATATCGAGGATATGATGGTTTGAGTTTGTCAAATCCACTTTGAAAGTCCCATACGAGATTTTCAATCCGGTTGAACTGTTGTTCATATTCAAGGATTTTATTTTCCATGTTCTTCAGATTATTTGTGTTATATAATTCCCTGCTCTGGCGAAGTATCGCTTTAAGATCACGCAAGTACTCGTAAACACTTTTAACCTCTTTCAGATCTCTGTAAAGGAAAAAGTTTTTTTCGTGACGCCTTAGCTGAAGGGATTTGCTCCTTATCGTGTCGGAAAGCTCCAGATAACGTATCTCTTTTTTGATCTCGATGAAATTGATATAAGCAGAGGTCGCAAGGATAGCCATGATTATCGAACTTATGAGGAAGCTGAGTATGATTTTCTTTTTGAGCGACATTACGATTTATATTATCACCAACACACAAAAAATAAAAATGCCTTTTAAGTATTTTACTGCAGAGCAATTAAGGGATGCGGCGGTCGTGAACTTTCGAGGACTCAATATTTACTTTATATGTTTATCAATAGCCTCTCTTACCTTTTTCAAAAGAATTGAGGGGGTGACGGGTTTAA
>JAKAKQ010000188.1 GCA_021813425.1 Nitrospirota bacterium | reverse complement strand
CATGAGGCCCACTACCTGAAACTCGACTGCTCAAAGGCAAAAAATGAGATTGGGTGTCAACCCCGATGGAATCTCAACAAGGCCATTGACAGCATTATTGATTGGACTGTAGCGTATAAGAAGGGGGAAGATGTGAAAGAGGAATGCTTGGCCCAGATAGAGGCTTACCTGTCCGGGCATAGGAGGAAAAAGTTATGCAGGCACTAAGGGTAATACAAAAGGTTTCGGATGACGGCTATGTCCATATCAAGATACCACGTGATATGGGGGAACAGATTGAACTTATAATCCTGCCGTTGAGCAGCAAAGAAAACGAATCGATGGCATATGCACAGCTTCAGGAAAAAAGCGGCTTTGTAAGAGAAACTCTCGGCTCTGAATCGGAAGACGTCTGGAATGACATTTAAGGGCAGGATATTTAAACTGCCGTTTCCTTTTACCGACCTGTCAGGAAAAAAGATGCGGCCTGCGCTTGCCATCTCAGAACCTGATGTCTGGGGAGATATCGAATTCCTGTTCATAACCACCCAAAAAGCCCGTACGTTCGGCAAAATCGTGGAACTCACCGATGATGTCTTCGTAGGGAACAAGCTTCCCTTTGCATCTATCCTCCATCTCGACAAAAAATATCTTTTGTCAAAAGAGATAATCATTAAAGAAATAGCTGAAATTACCCATGATTTCCTTGAAAAGATACTGAGGGAGATAGCGCTGTCACAGGCTAAAAAACATTACGAGGTTATGCATGGCAAAAGACATTCTTTTATTTCTGGAGATCGCATTTCATATGCCGTGAGGGTTTTTGATGACAAGGAGGTATCAAACCTTGTCGATGCCTCCCTTGATTTTTGGCTGACCACGGGCAGGTATGCTGATAAATTTGAAAAAGAATTTGCAGCTTTTCTCGGCGTGAGGCATTGCTCGCTTACCAACTCCGGCTCATCGGCAAATCTTCTTGCATTTATGTCGCTTACTTCGTCAAAATTGGGAGAACGAAGAATAGAGAGAGGCGATGAAATTATAACCGCCGCAGTAGCATTTCCAACGACGGTTGCGCCAATTGTTCAGTTCGGTGCTGTCCCCGTCTTTGTTGACATTACCCTGCCGACATGTAACATTGACTGCGGACAGCTTGAAGCCGCCCGTTCGAATCGAACAAAGGCTGTCATGCTTGCCCACACCCTTGGCAATCCCTTTGATCTGAAAACAGTTAAGGAGTTCTGTGACAGGCATAATCTCTGGCTCATTGAAGACAACTGCGACGCCCTTGGAAGCAGATATAATCTTAATGGCCAGTGGGGATATACCGGAACATTCGGTCATGTCGGCACATCGAGTTTTTACCCGCCGCACCATATGACTATGGGTGAAGGCGGCGCTGTATATACAAACGATTCAGACCTTAAAAGGATTATCGAATCATTTCGGGACTGGGGCCGGGATTGCTGGTGTCCTTCGGGCAAAGATAACACATGCGGCAATCGTTTCGAACAGCAGTTTGGCGAGCTTCCTGCAGGGTATGATCATAAATATGTTTACTCTCATTTCGGCTATAACCTAAAGGTGACGGATATGCAGGCTGCTATCGGGTGCGCGCAGCTTGAGAAATTGCCGGGGTTTATTGAGGCAAGGGGAAAAAACTGGAGGACACTCCGGGATGGCTTATCGGATCTTGGCGATAAGTTTATTCTGCCTGAGGCATCAACTAATTCTGACCCGAGCTGGTTTGGTTTCCTTCTGACCCAGAGAGATAAAGCAGGCATTACAAGAGATGAACTTGTCAATCATCTGGAATCAAAGGGGATTCAGACCCGGATGCTCTTTGCAGGAAATCTTATAAAACATCCCTGTTTTGATGAGATGAGAGAAAATGGCAAGGGATACCGGGCCATCGGCAAACTCGAAAATACTGACCGGGTGATGAAGCAGTCATTCTGGATAGGCGTATATCCGGGAATGACCGAAACAATAGTCGGATATATGGTGGATACCATTTCTGATTACGCGAGAAAAGCCTGATGTTCGAGTTTCGTTCTTTGCCGCTGTCGGGCTGCTTTGAGATTCAGCCGAAGATATTTAAGGATCAGCGCGGCACATTTGTGAAAACCTTTCATGTTGATCTTTTCGCACAGCATGGACTCAATACCGAGTGGAAGGAAGAATATTATTCAGTCTCACATAATGGTGTCCTCAGAGGGTTGCATTTTCAGTTGCCGCCGCATGACCACGAGAAACTGGTCTACTGCCCTTCTGGCTCAGTCCTTGATGCGGTTGTCGATCTTCGGAAAGGCTCCCCAACCTTTGCACACCATGCATTGATAACTCTCAGCGCGGATAAGGCGAATATGATTTACATTCCAAGAGGACTGGCTCACGGCTTTTATACGCTGAGCGAATCGGCTACAGTTATGTATAAAGTAGCGACAGTCTATGCTCCTGAACATGATACTGGTATCCGCTGGGATTCTGCAGGGATTCCATGGCCCTCGAATAATCCGGTTATTTCGGACCGTGACAGCAAGTTCATAAGACTTGATGATTTTAAAAGCCCATTTGTTTTCAAGTAGTCAATGACGGAATTAAAGAAAAAGGCTCTTATAACCGGCGCGACCGGTTTTGTGGGTTCGCACCTTGCCCGCCGGCTTGTCAATGATGGATGGGACGTGCATATTATTGTGCGTCTCTCATCAAAACTGGAACAGTTAAGGGAGGCAAAGGATAAGGTTATCGTGCATCGGCACGACGGAACAACCGAGGGAATGTTGGCGATCATGCAAGAGGCGCAACCGGAGATCGTCTTCCACCTGGCATCGCTGTTTATTTCTGAGCACCAGCCTAAGGATGTGGTTCCTCTGATCCATAGCAACTTGCTATTCGGCACCCAATTGCTTGAGGCAATGAAGGCCGCGAAAATAGATCGCCTAATAAACACAGGGACTTCCTGGCAGCATTACCAGAATGAGGAATATAATCCTGTCAATCTATATGCGGCGACCAAGCAGGCGTTTGAAGATATCATCAGATACTATATTGAAACATCGCCATTGAAGATAATTACTCTGAAGCTATTTGACACATACGGACCGGATGACCCAAGGCCGAAGTTGTTCGCTCTTTTGAAGAAACTCGCAAAAGATAAGCGGCCCCTTGCCATGTCTCCCGGTGAGCAGCTCATTGACCTTGTCTATATTGATGATGTGGTTGAAGCGTTTATCATCGCAGCAAATCGACTATTGTCCGGTGAGGTTGCCAATCATGAAATCTACGCAGTGTCATCAGGCAGCCTTGTAGAGCTAAGGGAATTAGTCGGAATGTTCGAGGAGTGCGCTGGCAGAAAGCTAAAGATCAACTGGGGTGGAAGACAATATAGAAAAAGGGAGGTCATGAAACCATGGAGCAGCTATAAGACGCTTCCCAGATGGAAACCGAAGGTCTCATTAAAAGACGGCATATCGGGGATAATCCAATAAGATGGGAAACGCAAAGGAATTTGCCATATATTTTAAAATATATTTCTTAAGGAGGAAATGGTGATAGGTGCGATAAAGAATCTTACTATTTTTATAGCAAGGAAATGTCTGAAATTACTTGGATACGACATGACATTTACTAAAAGACCTACACAGCCCGGATATGACGTTACAATTTCGAAGGGCAAATCCGACTCGATGATAATAGTGGACAAGCACACATGGCAGCCATATTTTAGCAATGACGAAAGAATGCAGTTATATTTTAAAGGTCTTCAAAAATCCGGAAATGAGGAAAGCGACAATTTTTATAAACAGTTAAGGTTTCATAGCCTTCAACAGATGGTTCATTATGTGACGAGGCGGAAGATAAGCGGTGATTTCGTTGAATGCGGAGTATGGAAGGGCCATTCGGCTTATATGATAGCTGATATAATTTCCAAAAGCGACTTCAGAGGCAACTTACATATCTTCGATTCCTTCGAAGGTGGACTATCCGACAAAAGCGATAAGGATAAGGGTCTAAGAGATTTGATGTCGGAAAAGAAAATTATGGATGGAACTAAGGTCTTTAGCTCCACAGAGGACGAGGTAAGAGACTGTTTGTCTGAGTTTAAGTTTGTGCAATTGTATAAGGGCTGGATACCAACCCGTTTTAAAGAAGTTGAGGACAAGAAATTCGCCTTTGTGCATATAGATGTCAATTTATATCAGCCTTTTATCGATAGCTTGAACTTTTTTTATCCAAGATTAGCAGAAGGTGGCATAATCGTATGTGATGATTATGGCTTGACGCAATATCCAGGGGCAAAAACAGCTGTCGATGAATTCTTAATGAAAAATAAATACAGTTTTTTTTATGAAGTGCCGATGGGCGCGTGTTTTGTGATTAAATAAGCCAAAAACTTCTATTGTGCAATGCTATAGAAAGTTGATCAAATTTACAAACATGAAAATAAGAGCATGAAATTACTAATAAGGGTTCCATCTGATGGATTTGCAACCGAACCAATAGAAAGATGTCCGCTCTGTTTGAGTTCCGATGTAAAGCTGTCTTTCTTAAAATACGGCGATCCGTACTTTACATGCAGAGAATGCGAAACTCTTTTTCTTGCAAAAAGACCAACTGTTATCAAGATAAAGCAATGCTATAGCGAAACAGGAGATATATCTTTGATACCAAAGATGAGGCAGTTCGATCGTAATGATATTCCCGAAAGATGGATAAGATATTTTAAAACAATCGAGGAAATAAGATGCGACTCAGGCGGAAGACATCTCGACATAGGCTGCGGCGCTGGCGAATGTCTGATAGCGTCAAAGCATATGGGATGGAAAAGCATTGGCGTAGAGGTTGGAAAATCTGCTGCCGATTTTGTAAAAGACAAGCTCCAGTTGGAGGTTATTAATAAGGATTTTATGGAAATACAATTCGATAAAGAATCATTCGGTCTTGTAACGATAAACGAGGCGTTGGAGCATATGATAGACCCTTTGAAGACTATCGAAAAGGCGGTTGGACTGCTTAAACCAGGCGGTGTCTTTGTTTACTCGGTTCCAAGCATCGAGTTTATTGGATATAAAGCGTTTGGAAGATTATGGCATATGATACATTCTGCGCATCTACAGTATTTCAGTAAAAAGGCTGTGCAGTCTATAGCAAAAAGATACGGGCTTAAGGTTTCAAAAATATACTCTCTTGGCGGAGGGGCTCAAGGAAGCAGAGTGGCAATGAATATTCTCAGGACCGACATTGCTTGGACTGTGTTTTCTTATTTTACCATGTGCAGGGCGCGCTTATTTGCAACAGACAAACCCGTAGGTTGGTTTTCGTCCCAGGATGAGAGGAATAAAGACCCAAGGATGAGGATGAGGCAGGCAATGGATAATCTCATTAAAAGAACCAGAGTTCTATGGGATATTCTTGGATTTCCTATTCATTTTTTATCTAAGGTTTTGGACAGACAGCAAAGCGTTATTGTCTTCTGTGTTAAGGAAGGACAAGGGAAGTCTTCCAATGGACTTTCCTAAATAGATGTCAAGGGCTCTAAAATTCATTCGCGGCGCAACAATGGCTTATATAGCGATGGGATTATCACTTGCGGTTGGCTTACTCCTTACCCCTATAACCCTTAAATATATTGGAAAAGAACAATATGGCCTCTGGGTTATTTATGGCGAGATACTTGGCTATCTGGGAATAACCGACATGGGGATAACCAATTCTGTTGCAATGATGGTTGCAAGAAGCGATATTAAAACAGAGATCCACAGGATAAACAGACTTATTTCAACCGCAATAGTTATGCAATGTATTTTTGCCTTTATTTTGTTTGCGGGGGGGATAGCGGTATCATTCTATATAACCGATATATTCGAGATATCTAAGAATATATATTCCATTGCTATATGGTCGTTTTTGCTTGCGGTTATGGTCAGGGCTATTTTTATGCCGATTGCCAGCGTGCAGGGCATTTTAAGGGGACTTAAAGAACAGGCTTTAGAGCATACAGTGGCTATATTAACCCTATTATTGAGCGGCTTATGCACGGTCTTTTTTTTATATATGGATTTTGGCTTATTTTCCCTTCCCCTTGCCACATTAATCTCTGCAGTAACGGGTTTTATAGTCTATTTGACGAAGATCAAAAAACTAATGCCATCTATCGATATAAGGATAGGTCATTTCGATTTTAGTATGCTAAAAAGCATATTTTCGTTCAGTTTTTATCTGACGCTCTTTGGACTGTCTCTTAATATAATCTTTCAGACGGATAATATTGTTATTGGCCGTTATATAGGGCTAGGCATGGTAACAGTTTATGTTATTACTGGAAAGGGTTATTTTATGATTTATAAGATTATCGGGATGTATAATAATATACTTAGACCATTTTACGCTGAGCTCCACGCCAAAGGTGAGAATAAGAAATTAGAAGATATCTTTCTATCGTCAGTGAAGGTAACATCCTCGATTTCCCTAATTGCTGCGGTTGTCTATTATTATCTAAACAAAGAATTTGTAGCATTATGGGTTGGAGAGGATAATTTTGGCGGGTATTATCTGACAGCGGTGTTTGCGTTATTAAGCTTTAATCATTCCATAATGAAGGCAACGGGTGTTCCTCTTACAGGCGCAATGAAGATGAAGGAAGTAAGCTATGTGAGCATGTTGGAGGCTATTATCAATCTTTTCCTATCCATAACTCTTGCCAAACATATCGGGATAGTAGGAGTAGCTTTAGGCACCTTGATTGCAGCTCTTTTGACATCGGCTTGGTTTACTCCATATATGAGCTGCAAGACAATTGGCATATCATTGAGAAGATATTTAGTGGACGGTTTTCTTAAAGGAATCCTTCCAATAATCCCCTTTTGCATAGGATTGCTTTTGCTCTATGGAAAATTTTCGTTTATGTATCAAATAGCTATAGCCGTAGTGTTCGTTCTAATCTGCGGATATATTATGTATAGGTTCATCTTTGAAAAAACAGAAAAAGAACTCCTGCTAAGGAAGGTGATGGGCTGATGGATAAGAAGATAGAAAGGGTTAAGATAATTGACTGCACATTAAGAGACGGTGGGTACTATAACGACTGGGACTTCGATGATAACATGGCATCAAGGTTGATTGAATCCCTTTCAAAAAGCGGCGTTGATATTGTTGAAATGGGATATAAGTCATCAACGATGGATGGCTTCTGGGGGCTCTTTCGATACTGTGCTGAAGGTCAGCTTGAACAGATAAAGAAGTATAACTTAGAATTTGCCTTTATGATTGATGCTAAGGAGTTCATAAGAAAAGATGAAACAGTAGACGAAGATCTTTTAAAGAGATGTATCAAGCCCCAAAATGAATCTCTTTTTAGCTGGTGCAGGATAGCGACCAATTACAGCATGGTTGACCAGGCCGTAAAGATGGCAGAGACCATTAAAGGCATGGGCTACAAAGTCACGATGAACCTTATGGGGGTGTCGTTGCTTACCGAAGGTCAAATCACTGATGCGCTTAAGAAGGCAAATCAGGCGAGGTCTGACGTTTTCTACTTTGCTGATTCCTTTGGGAATTTTCTGCCTGAAGATGTTGTGAGGTTGATAATTATGATCAAATCTCATTTCAGCGGTGCAGTGGGCATACACACACATGACAATCAGGGGCTTGCCTTTGCCAATACGCTTTCCGCTCTTGGGGCTGGTGTGGATTATATAGATGCCACGGTCTCAGGGATGGGCCGTGGTGCCGGGAACCTTAAACTTGAGCAGATTTTACTTGCTCTTTACTTTAACTACGATAGAAGGGAACTTAATCCCTATGCGCTTCTGGATGCTATAGAGCAGGATTTCATTCCTCTTCACAAGAAATATTTGTGGGGGTGGGATTTTTCATATATGCTAAGCGGATTAAAAAACATACATCCCACATACTGCCAAAGACTTAAGTCAAGCCACCAGTACACCATAACGCAAGTGGCCAGAATACTGGATGAAATACCCTCTGAACTGAGGAATAAGTTTAATCTCTCAAAACTCGATGAGATAAGCACTATGGTAATAAAGCAAAAGAAAGAGCAGGAAGGGGATGCAATCGAGCTGCCTATATGGCAGGTCCAACCAATAACTACTGCACTTGTGGTCGCAACCGGACCTTCTGTTAAGCGATACTCCAGGGCGCTCAGGGCATTCATAGAAAAGCACAACCCTTATGTGATTGAGTGTAACAGTACCGGAATGCTTACCGGCCTAAGAAGAAGCGTGGCAATACTGAACCAAGTGAGACTTTCCGAGCATGTGGGGACTGAGTTGGACAATATGGTGAAAGAGGTCATAGTAGGTCTTCGTTCAGTACCAAATGCGCTTTTAAGAAGGGGCAGGTATCTTTGGAGTGCATAACAAAGGCTGACTGCTTTGAGATTAATGGCACTCAGGTCACCATACCGGATTATGTCGTGGGGATGTTTGCGATGGGAGTTGCCTTGCTCTGCAGACCACGTAAAATATATCTTGCAGGTTTCGACGGATTTAGTGATAAGGCCAGAGAAGAGGACCATAAAAGCATGCAGAAGTTCTGGCAGCTTTTCAAAGAGGTATCACAGGCTCAGGGTGTTGAGATAACTTCGATACTACCCACGCTTTATGATATACCCGTAAAGTCCGTCTATAGTTTGATAGAGTGATAAAAATGCATGTCGTCGGAATCATACCAGCACGTTTTAAATCAAGTCGCTATCCGGGTAAGCCTCTCGTGAATCTTCTCAACAAACCTATGGTCGTGTGGGTAGCTGAACTCTCATCCAAGGCCCTTGGTAAGGAAAACGTCTATGTTGCTACTGACGATAAGCGCATTGCTAAGGCTGTAGAGGACTATGGATATAATTTTGTTATGACATCGGATAGCGCTCCTACGGGGACTGACAGGCTATGGGATGCATCTAAGAAGATAAGGGCGGATATTTATGTAAATATACAGGGAGATGAGCCCCTTGTTAATCCGGATGACATCCTTAGAATTGTAAAAGTGAAGAAGGAGCACCCCGAATGCGTGATTAACGGAATGTGTAGGCTCGGAAAGGATGAAGTTCCTGCAAGTAGAAATATCCCAAAGGTCGTTTTTACCGAAGACGGAAGGCTTGTTTATATGTCAAGGCTTCCAGTGCCGGGCGCCAAGACTGCCGAGGGAGCGCCGCGTATATATTGGAAACAGGTCTGCATCTATGCCTTTAATTCACTTGAATTGAAGATGTTTGGCGAGTTTGGCCGGAAAAGCGATATCGAGAAGTACGAAGATATAGAAATACTCAGGTTTTTTGAATTCGGCACAACCGTGCGGATGGTTGAAACCACCGGTAGTTCCTATGCGGTAGATGTCCCAGAAGATGTGGTAGTCGTTGAAGAGGCTCTCAGGCTGGTGCATGGCAATGAGGTTTAAACCCTACAGAACATGGATATTTGATTGCGATGGCGTCTTGCTGGATTCAAACTCCATAAAGACAGATGCCTTTTATGAGACGGCCATTCCTTATGGTGAGGTCCAGGCTCAAAGGCTTGTAGAGTATCACAAACAGTTTGGTGGGATATCGAGATTCAGGAAATTTGAATATTTCTTCCAGAAAATCCTTGGACTGGTCGACTTTTCAACTGAACTTGAGATCGCTCTCAAGAAATATGGAGAACTTGTTTACGGGAAGTTATTAACCTGCCCTGAAACTGAAGGCCTCAGAGAGTTACTAAGAATAATTTCTCATGGAAGAAAAATAGTAATATCCGGAGGCATGCAGTCAGAGTTGAAAGATGTCTTTAAAAACCGAGGGCTCGATATCTTTTTTGATGCTATATACGGCAGCCCTTCTACAAAAATGGAGATATTAGACAGGGAGCGGGTAGCGGGACACCTCAAGGAGCCCCTGATTTTTCTGGGCGACAGTAGACATGACTATGAAGTTTCTCGGACATATAATGCTGATTTCATATTTGTCTACCAATATACGGAATTTAGCGATTGGAAGGGTTTCTTTAAAGATAAGGAAATTATTTGTGTGGAGAACCTGAGACATTTTAGTTCTCTTGTCGAGAAAAGCATCGGATTATGAGCAAAGTGGGAATAACTAAGGTTCTTGCTCTGGCAAGGGATGACTGGCAAGTTAAAAGATACATGAATTTCATATGCCGGGACAACTGGGAAGTACTGTTTGACGACAAATGGGAAAAAGAGGTGGTAGACGAGGTCGAGCCGGATATAATTCTCACATTAGCGGATTCATATTTTAGTATATATCACCTATGCAATAGAGCAAGAGAGAGGAAGATCCCCGTTCTGCTGGTCTTAGATGGACTTTTGGAGTGGCGACACACCTGGGAAAACCCTCGTTTTGCATACGGAGGCAATGTTCCGCTTTACCAACCCGTAGAGTGTGACAAGATAGCATGCTACGGGTGGCAGAATGCCCGAACTCTCGAGAGTTGGGGGAATATTGGTAAATGTGAACTGGTGGGAGATCCGAGGTTCGATCAGTATCTTAACCTGAAAAGGATTACCCATGATGGTAAAAAGCGGCTTATGATTATGTCTGCAAATACACCCGGATATACCAATGAGCAAAAGTCAAATGTTGTCAGGGCATTTAAGGATCTTAAAACTTATCTCGACAAGCGTGATGATATCGAGATTATCTGGCGTCTAAGAAAGACAATGGATAAGGAGCTTGCTGTGGAAGATAACAACGGTTCTGTGTACGGCAGGACGCTTACAGAGATCCTTCCCCATATGGATGCAGTAATATCTCAACCATCCACAGTTGTTCTGGAGCCTATGCTTTTAAATATTCCAACCGCTCTATTGGATTATCAGAATGCTCCAAGGTACATACATGCAGTGTGGCATATAAATTCAGGCGCTGTTATCGAGAAGACTATCGAGAAAATGCTTAATCCCGAGCCGTATGCTCTTCTGTATCAGGATGAGCTTCTTCATAATCAGCTTGAGTGCGGAAGCCCCGCAAAACCAAGGCTGATTAAGCTAATACAATCGATGGCGGATATTGCAAAGGATGCAAGATCAAAAGGATCTGTGGCGAATTTTCCTTATCGGATTATTCCCAGAAATGAAAATGGAAAAAGTTTTAATCCATCGCCTTATGACTATGAAAATTTATTTCCGTCTCATCCGGTGTTTTCACAAAGCGACACAAACAAGCTCAAGATAGAGCTTGCATATACAAAGCAAGAACTTGAAAAAGCAAAGAAGGAGCTTTCGGCAAGGGGAATCAGCTACTGGATTACACTTGGATTCAGAAAGATCAGGCTTTATCTCAAAAAGAGGTTTAGTAAATAGATCATGGGTTTTCCCAGCCAAACAGTTGTATCTGTCTGTTTGCCAACCTATAACAATGCATCTTATATTAAAGAGGCGATACAAAGCGCGATTAATCAAAATATTAACGCTATGGAGATAATAGTCTCGGATAATGCGTCAACTGATAATACAAAAGAGATCGTAACAAATATAAGCTCGCCCTTGATTAGATATAATAGGAATAACGAAAACATAGGGATGTGCGCAAATTTCAGAAAGGCTTTATCCCTTGCAAAAGGAAGATATGTCTTATTCCTCTCAGGTGACGACATGATTTCAGATAATCGTCTGTGCGTTCTTATTAATGCATTGGAAAGCCAAAATAATGCAGTTTTTGCATTTGGCAATACAGAATATATTGGCGGAAGATTAGGCAGATCTAACTACAAATTAGACAGATGCTCCGAGGGCAGGGTTCTTACAGTCAAATCATTAAGGGATGTAAAAAATTATGTCTTTTTAGTGTCGGCTTTGTTCAAAAGAGAAGCTGCATCCGAGGTAATGATAGAGGATATGGTATTCTTCGACTGGCTTTTCTGGTTAAGGCTCGCAATGAAAGGCAATGTGGTTTTTTGTGATGATGTTGTTGGATTACATAGATACCATGACAGAAATGAAACAAAGCTTTCGGCAGGAGGAATAAAAAAAGAGTGTGCTGAGCTTATGAGAGTTCCTGATAGATTTATAAAGAATATAGAACAAAATGATGCTGTTCTTATAAGGGCAGCTAAAAATTGCAGGAATGGCTTATTTATGAAATACCTCTGTTTAGCAGCAGAACAAAAGAAGGAGAAAAAAAAGAATATAAGCGATATGCTCTCGATTGATATCGATAAGTTTCTTTGGCTGCAGGGGCTCTTGAAGCTTCCGTATTATTATATTAAGCCTTATCTTGCATCATTAAAAGGATATTTAGAATGAAACTACTTATGTATTCGGCATCCAAGATGGGATCATCGTCAAGGTTAAGGTTGTATCAGTTTGTCGATTGCTTTGAGAAAATTGGAATCAATGTGACTATAAGAAATCCATTTCCTGAGCGCCCATGGAGAAGCAACATAAGGAATGCTTTATTACAAAGGTTTCATGATATTTCAGGCTCTATTGTAAGAATAATATCCAGGCTTTTTCAGATAGCCGATGCCTTTAGATTTGATGCTGTCTTGATGCATAGAGATATTGTTCCAAACACCAAAGTTATCTTTCTCGAACGGCTTTTATTTAAATTAAACAGGCATGTGATCTTTGATTATGATGATTTAATATGCATAGGCAATCGAAAAATGAAGTTTGATATCATGGTAAAAAATGCATTTATGGTTGTAGCAGGAAACGATAACCTTGCTTCGTATGCGCTTAAAGAATCCCCAAATGTTATCGTTATCCCTACAGTTGTGGATACTGAAAGATACCGTCCTGCGGTGAAGATAAACGACAGATTGTCAATTGGCTGGAGCGGCATTAAAGAAACACTGGAGTGCTATCTGCCTATTGTGAAGGACGTGATTCTGCATCTTTCAGAAAGATATGATTTCGATTTCGTGGTAATAAGCGACAGCTTTTTGCAAGAAAAATGGGATGGTGTGAAGATGATAAATATCCCATGGCGGCTGGAGACCGAGATAGAGGATTTACAAAAGATAGATATTGGCATTATGCCTTTGGCGAATAATGAGTTTGAGAAAGGAAAGTGTGGAGGAAAACTGTTGCTTTACGGGGCAATTGGAATACCTTCTGTCTGTTCGCCGGTTGGAGTGAACAAAGATATTGTAGTGCACGGCAGGACAGGTTACCATGCCCTTGATAATGCACAATGGATTGAGTATCTTGAAACTCTAATAAAAAATAAAGCCCTTAGAGAAAATATGGGAAGAAACGCAAGAAGGCACATTGAAGAAAAATACTCAGTCAATGCTGTAATGCCTTTATACAAAGAAATATTAATTAGGGCAGGATAATTCGTATAAGATCACTCTTGTCCAAATTAGCTTCTCATGCAGAAGGGCTCAACATCGGGTAGGTTCGGCTGGTTCTTGGGAGAGAACAGTTACTCACATCAAGGAGGTGCCTCCCGATTTACACCACATGGCCTTTCAATCTGCTGCCACCTGTTTCGGGACAAGCCCAAGGATTAAGGGGGAAATAAATTGAATTGCAATTATATGTTTATTTAAAAATTGACGGGAAGGATAAAATAGCATGAAGATACTATTTGTATATTCGCTTAATGATATCCACAGTCCAGAAAAAAGATTAAGCTCTTACGGTGAAATACAGTTTGGAATCTCTTATCTATCGTCTTATCTTAAGAAACATGGGCACCAGACTAAGCTTATAATGTTAAGCAAAACGCTTGGAAGTAGAAACTGGTCAGAACTTGATACAGTTATATCATATTTCAATCCGGATGTTATAGGCTTCACCTCAGTTGCATCTGAGTATAATTTTATTTCCATGATGGCAGCGAATGTTAAAAAGGCATTCCCTAATATTTTTCTGATAATCGGCGGCGCGCATGTTTCTTTGAATTCGGAGGACGCAATAAACGCCGATTTCGATGCAGTCTGCATAGGCGAGGGCGAGCATCCAATGCTTGAACTTCTGGATAAACTTGAAGAAGGCGCTGAACCTTACGGTATCAATAATATCTGGCTTAAAGGAAGCAACGGCATTGAAAAGAATCCCACAAGGCCGTTTAACAGCAGTATCGATGAAATCCCTTTTCCTGACAGACATCTGTGGAAAGAATGGGTAGCAGACGAAAAAGGCACAAAACACGCAGTATTGCTTGCAAGAGGCTGCCCTTATAAATGTACATTTTGCAGCAATCATGCTCTTAGAAAGATCGCTGGTGGCTCGTATGTACGACACAGATCAACTGAAAGCATCATTGACGAGATAACAGAGATAACCGAGGACTTCCCTGACGCAAACAGCATATATCTTGAGATAGAGACCATAGGTGTAGATAAAAAATGGACAGATGATCTATGCAAAAAGCTCCAGTCGTTTAATCGGAATATCGGAAGGCGGATTTCATATGGTGTCAATTTAAGGATATATCCAGGGGCGGAATTTGAAGATCTATTCAGAGAATTCAGAGATTCTAATATTGATTTTATAAACATTGGACTGGAGTCTGGGTCTGAAAAGATTCGGCGTGATATTCTAAGAAGACATTATTCAAATGATGATATAATCAGGGCAGTTAAACAGGCAAAGCAGTTTGGGATCAAGGTTCGCCTTAACAATCTGCTCGGACTGCCTGAGGAAAAGCCAGAGGACTTTGCCATGACAGTAGAGGTTAATCGAATATGCCAGCCTAACATGCATGCAACAAATATATTTTATCCTTATCCAGGAACTGATCTCTATAAGTATTGCGATGAAAAAGGTCTTTTAGACAAGGCTTCTGACACAGGAATTGAAAGAACTATATCGATTCTGAACATGCCTTATTTTTCAAGGAATGAAATCATGAAGGCCTACAGGTGGTTTGCCTATAACGTTTATAAAGGATACAAGCCGACATATTTACTGCTTGCAAAAGTATTTATGTCTTACATAAGGGCATATCCCAAAATAGACTATGTATTTGAGCCGATATATAACTCTTCCCTGGTATCAGGCATAAGAGGACTTCTTAGAAGAAAATACAGGCAATAAAGAGATAATACCATGCAGGAACGAGGAGCAATACATCGGCAGATGCCGATTCAATATTGTCAGGGGATTATTCTTCTGCTCAAATGGAGAAACATGGGTATCCACTTGACTATAGTTACTAC
>JAKAKQ010000281.1 GCA_021813425.1 Nitrospirota bacterium | reverse complement strand
CTTTCGAGTCTTTCTCGACCTTATGCCTGAGATTTTTTACATGGGCGTCTATTGTCCTGTCATACCCTTCAAAATCATACCCCTGCACAATATTTACGATCTGGTCCCTTGAAAATACCCGTCCTGGATTTTCTGCAAGTGAAAGCAGTATCCTGAATTCGGTTGGAGTCAAGACTACTGGTCCGCCTTCTTTAAAGACCTCATAGTTGTTTATATCGATCTTTAAAGCACCATGGTTATAGCTTAACAACTTCTTCTTTGATTTCCCTGACCGTCTCAGATGCGCCTTCACCCTCGCAACAAGCTCTCTCGGGCTGAATGGCTTGACTACATAGTCGTCAGCCCCGATACCAAGTCCCTTGACCTTGTCTTCCTCGCCGCTTTTTGCGGTCAGCATTATTACCGGGACATCCGAACTTTGACGGATTATCCTGCAGATCTCCTCCCCCTGCATATCGGGAAGCATAAGGTCCAGGATTATGAGGTTAAAGGCTTCTTTCAGATATTTAAGAGCCTGTTCTCCCGTCTCGGCAAGTTTCACCCTGTATCCCTCTTTTTCGAGGTATGCCTTAACTATACCTGAAATCTTCTCTTCGTCTTCAACTATTAATATTGACTCTCTTTTCTCTGTATCCATAGTACATCTCTCCCATAAAGATAGTAATCAACGCAAGCAATATCCCTGCTATTACATCTACCACATAATGGTACCTGCAGTAAACCGTTGAGATAATCAATGCGGTCACAAAAGGCAGGAATATCCTGAAAAGCCTCTTCTCAAACCGAAAGGCAAGATAAAGTACTGTAAGAGCCACACCTGTATGACCGCTGGGAAAGGCGTCCCTCTTGATGCCTTCAAGCCTGTTTAAAAGCTCCTGCAAGGGCTGCGCTATCAGAAGGCCCTTCAGATCTATATTCTGCAGATGGTTAATTGTGTATCTCGGGCCGATCGCAGGCATAAGCATATAACCGATATATGAAATATAAAAGCAGAGCATTATAAGAAACAGCGAACGGTCGAATGCAGAATCTTCCTTCCTGAACTTGAGAACAATCCCAAGTGTTACAGGGAGAAAATAATAGCTTGAATAGGCAACCTGCAGAATATCAGTCAGAAACGGGACCATAATATTCTCAATCATAACGGTCGGATGGCCGTTAAAAATCACATAATCGAGCCTGATAAGAAGGGGGTCTATATCTTTCGGGTTTATATAGTGAACGAGTCTTTCAAGAGAGTCGAATATGGCGAGTATTGAAATTGTCGGGAATATCAGGTCATAAGTAAAACGGAAAAAACCGCCTCTGTCCTTTATGTATATCAAGACGGTCTGGATGAGAAAAAGGACCAAATATAAAGAAATAAGCAAAGATGCGCTGTTGATCTTCTTGTGGAATAAAACTGTGACTATTGTCAGGAAAACAAGGAATGTACAGTTCAAAGCATCTGCAGGCCTGCCTACCGGACAGGCAGGCCTGAGCCCTAAAATAACCTTTTTAATCACAACTTCCTTAGAACTCTCATTAATGCTTTTTCCTTTTTAGAAAACTGCCTTGGATTGCCCTTCTTATATACTGACCTGTCGTCTTCTTCAAGCAGATCATATTCACCGGCAAAAGATATCCCGGTATTTTCCATTACAGCACGGAATTCCTCTGACGCAACAGGCACGGAGCCGCATGTCCAGGCATATGCCATTATATCCCTGTCTGAGCTTATTACAATCCACTCCTTTCTTTCTTTACTGATGATCTTCTTGATAACAGAGTCTGCTTTTTCGCCGAGCCTCGAGTATATAATCTTAATGCCGCCGGTATTTATTGATACCTCGTTCCGGTCCCCTGATTTCCATCCGTCAAATACAACTGTGATATCATGTCTTTTTACCTTTTTGTATCCGATAAGCTGACTGACGAGTCTGTCCCTCTGACTGCTCAGGTCGTCATGACTTATTCCGATAAGGTTATACCCGTCTATTATTATAGAAGAAATATCCTTAATCCTCCGATATCTGAAATGCCTTAAAACTGGTTTATTATATCATCAAATCTTGACAAATCATCCATCCTCCATCCATATTATTTAACATTAAAACCCTGAACTGACTGAATATATTATGTATAGCTTAATCATTACATGATTCCTCCGGCAAAAAAAAGAATAAAGGCTTCTGGAAAACAATGTTCTGAAATAATAAAATACACAGAAGGAGAATCCTTATGCATAAAATAATATTAGCCGCGGCTCTGATAATTCTTTTATATTCAGGGGTGTCCTTTGCAGACCATCCTCTGATTACAGATGGGGCGGAAACACTGGATAAGGGAGAATTCGTAGCTGAGATTAACAGCGAGTTCAGCTTCGACAAGAAGAAGGTTGGGGGTATTTCCATAAAAGAAAGGGAAGCCGAAATAGCAGCATTAATTACCTCTGGTGTTATGGATAATGTGGAAATTGTACTTGAACTTCCGTATAGATGGATAAGGGAAAAAGAGAATGGAGAAAACAGATTCAGTGCAGACGGAATAGGCGATGCGGGACTCGGGGTCAAATGGAGGTTTTACAGAAATGACAATCTGCACCTTGCGCTGAAACCGTCCATTTCCCTTCCAACTGGCAGTGCAAAAAAAGGGCTCGGCAACGGCAGGATATCATACGGGCTGATGTTCCTTGCCACGAGGGAAATGGAACCTTTTCAACTGACTTTTCACTTGAACATAGGTTATATGCATAATGAATATAAGCTCAGGGAGGACAGGGAAGAGAACAGGAAAGACCTATGGCATGTTTCCCTTGCTGCTGAAAAGGCTATTAGTGAGAACCTCTCTGCAGTCGCAAATATCGGCATCGAGAGAAATGTTGAGAAAGGTTCGAGCACGCACCCTGCCTTTATCCTCGGCGGACTTATCTA
>JAKAKQ010000212.1 GCA_021813425.1 Nitrospirota bacterium | reverse complement strand
CCAAGGTCGGCCTTTTCCGAAAGGGTTATTATCACCGGAATCTCATCGTAGGGCTCGCTTGTTTGCAGAACTGCTTCAAGGTCAGGAGATATTGACCCGGCCAGGGATGTTAAACAGGAGAGAAAAATTATCAAAATACTTAAGGAAGTCGTTAATACTCCGGAAATTAAAGACCTGAATTTTGTCATTCCGGCTTGTCCGGAATCTTTCTCTGCGTTAGATGTGTTACGCTGTCCGATCCCCGACAAGCGAGGATGACAGCTTGCGATATTTTGGTGCCAAACTAATAATACTAACTTTAATATCTTGTTAAGCATTGTATTATTCAACAACTAAATTCTCGATTTTTAACTCGCCTATCACAACTGTAACCCTATTCCCCTTTTTGACATAGTTGCCGGGATTTGCAAATATTATGAAATAATTTTTGTCCGCCGCAGGTCTTCTGGTCTGACGCAATGCACCGACTTTAGGCGGCTCGGGAACTGAAAATTTAGCGCCGGTTGCCTGGTCGATAAGGAAGGGTTTAAGCGCCCTGCTGAAGATCGGTGATGCCTTTTCAGCATCTGTGACCCGATAACGGAAATCAAGCATATAACCGCCTGCCGAAAGCCTCATATGCAGCGGCTTTATGCCCCATTTTTCATTGATGTTCTGATAATCCTTAACAATCACCGTTTCCTGCGCCGTATCCTGCTTTTTCACTTCGGGACTATCAGCAAATACCGGTAATTGCAAAAAACAGATAATAATCAGGATAAAAATAACTTTATTGATATTTTTGTACACTAGTATCATGTCGACCTGTCCCGCAGTTTTGTATATGCGGGGTTTATTGTGTTTATGAGGCATTCCGCCTTTCTTCTGTTTGTATTTTGGACAAATATGATCATATACTAATTTTAATATAAAAAGGGGGTATAATCCACCCCCCTTTATCGATCATTATCCTCCATTTCTTAGAGCTTTTACAATTTTATCCTTACTGTATGATATTGAATGTGGCATTGCTCATATCAGTATAGGCGCCATTGGTTGTGCTCGTTATCCTGATGCTATAACCGCCGCCATACATCATCCTTAAAGGCAGTGTCCAGTTGAATGAACCGTTGCCGCCCACACCTATAGATGTGCCGGTTGTAATAGTGCTGCTCAGAATCCCGTTCCTCAGAAGTTCTATCCTCACCAGCGCTCCGGGGTCACTCGTATATGTCCATGTGATCTGATATGTGGTGCCTGCCTTTATATTCTCACCGCCATTCGGCAATGCAACTGTTATAGTAGGCGTCGTGCCCTGCTGTGTTATGCCGAAGTTCTGGCCCCCTACTGCTATCGCTCCTGCCCTGGGTGCACCTGCATTCGCTCCAACATCATAATTCACCGAGGTGGGGCCGGGGCCTGTACCGCTGGCAGGAAGTATATTGGTTATCCATGCATCAGCTGTGGTTGCCGTCCAGTTGCAGCCTGCCTGTGTTGTTACAGTAAAGCTGCCCGCTCCTCCTCCTATCGCAAAATCAGCAGGGTTAGGAGCCACTGCCGCAAGCGTATATGTACAACCTGTCTGCGTTATGGTAAAGGTCTGCCCTCCTGCTGCAATTGCGCCCGTCCTTGCAGGTCCTGTGTTGGCCGTAACTGTATAATTCACCGGACCGGTTCCGGTCCCGGCATTGGGAGGAGTAATCGTTATCCATGCATCAGCTGTGGTTGCCGTCCAGCCGCATCCTGTCTGAGTTGTTACATTAAAACTGCCTCCGCCGCCTGCCGAAGTATAGTTTGCACCGTTAGGTGTAAGCGTATAAGTGCAGCCCGTTAATGATATGCCAAAGGTGCTATCACTCATATCAGTAAATGCACCGTTGCTTGTACTGGTTACCCTTATCTGATACCCGCCTCCCAAAATTATCCTTGAAGGTATTGTCCAGTTATATGAGCCGCTTCCCAAATTGCCTGTCGGTGTACTGCCTGTTATCAGGCTATTGTAATTACCATTTCTGAAAAGCTCGATCCTGACAAAAGGACCTGGGTTGCCTAAAAAAGTCCATGTTATTGCAGATACAGAACCGGCCTTGAGGTTTTCTCCGCCGTTTGGAGTGGTAACATATATATAAGGAGATATAACCTCATCAGCGCCGATGTCGGCTAATGGTCCGTCCGGACGCACCATTCCGTCATAATCAACTGGCACCATAGCCAGATAACCGTTGGTCCCGTTGTTAATAGCAGGAGAACCAAGCCTGATGTGATAATCACCGGCAGCAGCTCTAAGGGGCGTATATCTGACCGATATGCTGTTGCCGCCTTCATCCAGCACTGTTGCTGAGGTAAGCGAGTTGAAATATTCGGTTATAAAAGCCGGATCGCCTGTTATGTTGGAAGCTGCATATCCCGATGTGCTTGTCAGGATACAGTTTTGAGGACTCATTGTCCCGTTAGTTCCAGTCACCTGTAAATCCCAGTACAGGCCTGCAGGTCTTGGAGACAATCCACCTGCCCCCCTGTTCAGAAGGTGATTATTATAGTATGATCTGTTATGCCATATAATGTTGTTCGCAAGAACAGGGTTTGAGAAAATAGGCTCACCGGCAGCTATCAGTGCAGGGTCTATTAGACCAAGCAGTATAGCGCTGTGCACCCCGCTCACGACCCCTGAAGGCTGGGGAGTGGAATCAGGCTGCCCTGCTATAAAGGCCAGTCTGCTTGTAGCAGTTGCGTCATTATTGGCTATTGTATTGTTAACAATAGTCGGCCTCAAAACATCCTGGAGGGAAATCCCTGCTCCAGATAATGCGGCAACATTATTTACGATCATATTGTTTATTATCTTCAACTCAAACCAGTTTGCAGGTGTTGACGGGTTCAGCCTCACATCCTCGGCATTCACTGCAAAAGCCCTGATGCCGCCGCCATA
Source organism: Nitrospirota bacterium (assembly GCA_021813425.1). GTDB lineage: Bacteria > Nitrospirota > Thermodesulfovibrionia > Thermodesulfovibrionales > UBA6898 > JAKAKQ01. The sequence continues at coordinate 12,340 of JAKAKQ010000212.1, read as the reverse complement.
ACCCGATCCCGTCAGGTTCCCCTGGATCAGGTTGCTGTCTATCGTGACCGAACCTGTTCCGGTGCCGCCTGCCACGTCGCCTCCTATATATATGCCGCCGCCGTCGCCTGCCTTGGCTAACAAAGCGCCAAAGTGGTCTTCATTAAACAGTATCTTATTTTTTCTGATCACATTAACGCCGGGACTGTAAACGCCAGGACTCACGTAATCGCCCGGACTCACGCCTCGGTGATTTATGCCTGCTCCGTTGAACCGGGAGAAGTTGCCGATGATGAGATTATCTTCTATCAGATAGTTGTTGGCGTATTCGTTCATGGAGATGCCGCCGCCGCCCTGTACTCCGCCATTTTTGTGGATCTTGTTTTCTTTAATTACTATATATATATTTCTTGCATCGAATCCGTTGTCCTGGGTCCCGATGGCAATGCCGCCGGCATAATTGCCCTGGTTGTTTGTGATGTTATTATTACTTATACTCAGATACCTTGCGCCGCTGACAGCAAAGATACCGCCGCCGGCCTTCGAACCGGAGAGGGTAAAGCCGTCGATGACGGCCTGACCGGGTGTATTAAAAGGATTGCCCAAATTGAATGTCTTACAGTTGAGCGGATCCGGCGCATAAATATCGCATAGCGTGTTGGGCAACTGAATATTCCCTGTCGGATATGATGTCTCACCCATAACTATTATGTCCGGGGCCTCGCTTTCAGCAAAAGGATTTTTCAGAAGGAAGGCCGCAAAGTCAGCGCCGCCCAAAGTAATGTCTACAAGGTCATGCCATGCCTGCAACCTTTCGAGAGGAGTCGGATTTCCGCTTATAAAGGTAGAACCTGCTCCTGAACCCTGTAACCTGACAGGCTTATACATAACAACGTTTTCATTGTATGTACCGGGAGCTACAATTATGAGATCCCCGGCAGCAGATATATTAATCGCATCCTGTATAGGCGTGGCAGGATAAGGCGCCCATGCAACAGCTCTGACCGTTGTGGTTGCGCAGTCAACTATATTCAGGATCACGCCGATCTCGGTCATCTGGGTGTTGTCTCCGCGTGTGACCATCAGCCGCCCTGTAGTTGCAGTGTTAGGTATTGCAACTGTAATTAACGCATCCGACCAACTGTTAACTGTAAGAGGAACTCCGCCGAGGGTTACGGTGCCCTGAACGGTTCCAAATCCGAAATCCCTGGTGATCAAATAAGGACTGCCGGGAATACTCGGATTATAATCAGGGTTTATTATTTGTGTAATTCCCGTTGATGTAATATTAACGGTATTCGGTAAATGTGCGGCACATACCAGGGGACCTCCGGCAAGTTCCGGTCCGGTTACCGCACTGATAACAGGCGATAAAGAAGGCGGGTATGTATCAATCGATCCGCCGGCCGATGCAAAGGCAGCCAGAGGCACTAATGGCGTATCAAGATAGCTTGTGGTTCCGGGTGTGTACTGGAATGTCCATGGTGTGACACTGTAAGTAGGATTATAGAACGGATCCAGGCTCCCGTCAGGCTTTATCGGATCGTTCAAAACAAGTGTGATCATATTCGGAGAAACGCCTGAAGGAGTAGGTATATTAATAGAATATGTGGAAGGAAGCAGCGCATTATAGCCGCCGAATTCATCGGTGTAAACACGGAACAACTCTCTTCCTGTCCAGTCCCTGTAGGATACAGGTATCCATGACGGCGCTAATTTCTCTCCAAAGTTGGGGCTTGCCATGTTGAATTCTGCGCCGAGGTCGTTGTTGGCAAAACCTACAGAGCGGGCAGCCTTAGGGACTTCTGTAAAGAAATAGAAATCCGATGCTGAATTTCTACCGTCAGAGACCATTACCTGCTTCATATTGCATAGAGGCGTTACAGTGCCGGCAGGACCTGCAGGCGGCGCATCTATAGGCACTCCAGGGAACAAAGAAAGCTCAAGAGGCACGGTATGGGTAATGCCTGTATTGGCAAAAGTACCTACACATACAGGCGGGAGCAGAAGAGTGCCGGGTTGATAAGAATCGCCAAAATCAACATTCTTGTCTTCCTCTTTAAGGAATTCGTAACCAGGAGGAGGCACGGCTTCTACAATATATACTCCGATGGGGAGACTCGGGCCGCCGGCAGCGGGACCAAACGCATACCCACCGTCAAAAACACCAGGGCGCACCTGGTTCCATGTCCCGAATGAATCAGCGCACGGCTGTATAGGTTGTCCATGTATCACAGGCAGGTTCTGGATGCAGCCTGTCGGTTTATTATCGTCCCAGCTGTCTGTCCAGGCTACATCAATCGCATCACCTGCATCGAATATGCCGTTGCCGTCTCTGTCCACGTCCTCCGGCCCCGGGAACGGCGTGGCCGGGCTGTCAAACGGATAATTGTCCACATCCGCCAGTTGAATACTCGCGATCCCGTTTATATCATCGATTATCCCGTCAGACCCGGGCAGGCCGGTGGCATTAATAAGATTGTCCCTGTAAAGATTGACCTGCACGCGAGGTATTCCCGGCTCCCATGTTTCAGGAGCTGCAAACCTCGGGTCATTCTCCGCCCTTGTAACGTCATAATATACAACACCTGTAATACCGCCGTTTTCCCCGGGTCCATAGGCGAATTTCCCCCAATCAATAACATTGGTCTGATTCAGGAACAGGTGCATGGCCTCGAGAAGGACAGGACCTGTCTCGGTGCGCGAGAGATTATTTCTCGTGTTCGGATTTAACTGCGCCTGCGGCTGAGGATTAAGCTTGCCGAATGAAGGGACTGTCCAGCCGTTGGCAGGCGGTATCTGTCCGCCGTAATCCACTGCGGTTGTCATGCCGGTTGCCTTATATCTGGCAAAATCAACCTCGACAATTAGCCACTTAAAGAATGGAAAGACCTCTGCGAACTGATATTCTCCGGAAGGGTCCGTAGGCTGGAACTGATATATTGAGCCGTCCCTGAAACGTATATTAATATTCTGGTTCATCATTCCGACTTCGCCCGCGTCCCTGAAACCGTTTTGGTTGGTGTCATAAAAAACAGTCCCCTCAAAGGTCCCGAACCATCTGAACATCAGAACATTACCCAGATTAACTGCCTGACCGGGTCCGACTATTACAGTATTAAACCCGAAAAGGGCATCCAGGGGTCTGTCCCACATAACAATCTGATAAGTGCCGGCAGGCACATTATCGATCTTGAAATGGCTGTTTCCATCACATGGCGCCGCATAAAGTCCGGCAGGCTGTATGCCGGGTTTGGCAAGAGGGTCATTCAGGCCGATCCAGCATTCGGACACAAGTTCGCCTGCAAAAAACCCCTGGTTCATCGGGGGCTTTGCAAAGTGATTATAACGGAGCGTACCTTCGATCGAGCCCGTACCCGCAGGGGGCGTAACATTCCATGGAAGCATACTTATGGTCTGGCCTTTATACGGCGAGGGTGCAGTCGGGCTTGTTTTGACAAATCCATAAAATGCATGTTTGAAACCTGTGCCGAAACCCTCTACAAAAAGGTTCGGTTCATTGGCCTTGACCCAGGCGTCAACAGTCGGGGTCCCTTCGATGGTTGAGGTCTGGACCCATTCAATCGCGTTTCCGGCATCATCGATTCCAGGAGGAGTAAGCACAATACCGTATTTGCCGGGGGCGAGATTCTTTATCAAGGCCTCGCCTACTTTAAGGTTGTAAGGGTTTCTCAGGCCACCCGCAACAAAATCGTCCCTTGTAAGAGTAGTAAGCACCCCTGTTCCTAATTGAGCTACGAGAGGCGCGCCTGTAATGGGATCGAACAATGGATCGCCTGTTATAGGATCGAACTGATATATGGTGCCGAGCGGGTTTCCAAACACGTCCTGGGAAAGTGGACCGCCCACATCGGAAATAACTATGCTGCATCCGCCAAGACCGTCATCGTGCTCGTCCCAGACATTATTCACAGGGTTCTGATCGACAAAGGCATAAATAGAGATCTGCGCCGTTGGCAGAGGGAGCGGGTTTACATATACTGTTACCGGGTCCTGTCCAACAGCAACAACTGTGCCGCCGTTTGAAAATCCTGAATCAGGCAGGACCGAAATAAAGTAGCGTTTATTTATGTCCGGAACAGTTACCGCTGTAGAGGGGACGCCGACAGAATTTCCCTTTGCCGCAACCGGAGCATAACTATTATGAATAGTAAGGCTTATACTGTCGATGACCGGCGCTCCGGGGACCGTAACATTTGTCGTATCCTCTTCCAGCAGCCACCGAAACCCACCTGTAATAGGCACATTGTTGATGCCGTCAACCACATTCAGGGTAAACGCCTCGGCATTATAATGGATAAAAATCCCTGATAATAATGTGAGAAAGATCAGGCTTAGTCTTATTAAATAATTTTTGAAATTGTCTCTGATCATAAAGGTTCCCCTTTCTAATTTATTCTTTTTGTTTATCCTGATTTTTTTGTATTGCATCCCTTTCTCCTCTTTAGTAAAAACAATTTCGATTTAAGTATTGTTCGTTCTTATCTTCGATTTTTATCTTCTGGTTTTCATCCTTAGTTCTTAAATCTTTGCATTATGCATGCCCGATCATAAAAAAATATTTGAACTTATTTTTTCTCAATAAAATCCGATAGTTAGAATGTTTTTTAAATATCTGATTTATAGCCTGACAACCCTTGAAATAGTGCCTTGGCACAGAAGTGTGTCACCACAATTATGTGTCATGTTTCAGCGCTATTAAGAAAAAACATGCTGAATTTAATTGTAAAATCCCCCTTACTCCCCCTTTGCCAAAGGGGGATAATTCAGATCCCCCTCTTTAGCAAAGAGGGGTTAGGGGAGATTTTCCGGTGAATACTAATACTACAGCGAATCTTTTAGCCTTTATCCCCCTTATTAAAGGGGGATAAAGGGGTGGGTTAAAACCCGTCACTGAATGGATACTACCGATGCGATTATTTTATTGATTTTTTAGCAGGTTTGTTGATATTATTAACATTATTCATTTTGGATCTTATTTAAGAGTGGGCAATCCCACTCTTTTGTTTTATATGGATGCGATTAAGAGAAAAATAAATGAGCTGGCTGATTCAACAGCAGATGAATACGGAGTGCAGGTTGTGCACGTTGAGTTGGCAGGGAATTTGAGGAAACCGATTGTGAAGGTATTTATCGACAGGGAAAACGGGGTAACTATCGAGGACTGTGAAAAGTTCAGCAGGGCGCTTTCAGCAGTCCTTGATGTGGAAGACCCGATCCGGACCCCATATACTCTGGAGGTATCATCTCCTGGACTGGACAGGCCGCTTAAGGAAATAAAAGACTTTCAGAGGAATGCAGGTAAACTCGTCAGGCTCATAACCAAAGAAAGCATAAACAAACAGAATTTTTTTATCGGCAGGATAATCGAGGCCAGGGATGATAATCTTAAATTGCTGCTTGAAAATAAGGATGAGATCAGCATCCCTTTTTCACAGATCTCAAAAGCGAGACTGGAGATAGAATTTAAATGACCAAAGAACTGTGTCATGTAGTAGAACAGATAAGCAGGGAAAAAGGCATATCAAGGGAGGTTTTGATCGAGGCCCTTGAATCTGCCCTTGTTTCTGCAATGAGAAAGAAATACGGCGGCAGGTCAAACATTAACCTTGTGATAGACAGGCAGAAATGCAATATAAGCGTATTTGAAACAAAGACAATTGTTTCAAGCGTAAAAAATCCTAAGGAGGAGATATCCATAAAGGACGCCGAAAAGATAGCGGCTGGAAAAATGGAAGGCGAAACCGTTGATATTCCGCTTGACCTTCATGACCTGGGAAGGATAGCAGCCCAGACAGCAAAGCAGGTCATATTCCAGCGTGTCAGGGAAGCCGAAAGAGACGTCATCTACAATGAATTTAAAGATAAGATCGGTCAGATAGTCAGCGGTATTATTATGAGGAAAGAGAAAGGCATTTATTACCTTAACCTTGGAAAAACAGAGGCAGTCCTGCATATTAAAGAAACTCTGCCGAATGAAAATCTTAAACGGGGAGACAATATAAAGGCGATAATATCGGATGTAAGAGTCACGACAAAAGGCCCTGCCATAGTCGTTTCACGGACCGCACCTGAGTTCGTTGCCGGACTGTTCAAGATGGAAGTCCCTGAAATCAACGAAGGACTTGTAATGATAAAAAATATCGTTAGGGAGCCCGGCGAGCGCACAAAAATTGCTGTCTATTCCAAAGATACCGCTATTGACCCTGTAGGTTCCTGTGTCGGAATGAAGGGGACGAGGGTCCAGGCAATAGTGCGAGAACTCAGAGGTGAGAGGATAGATATCATCCCATGGACCGATGATCCAAGAATACTCATCGCAAGGGCCCTCAGTCCCGCTACCATCGATAAGATCGGCATTAACGAAGAAGGCAAGACCGCGATGGTTGTTGTCAATGACCAGCAGTTGTCCCTTGCTATCGGGAAAAAAGGCCAGAATGTAAGGCTCGCGATGAAACTTACAGGCTGGGATATCGACATAATCAGCGACACAGAATATTCGAAGATCAGGCTGGAAGAAACAGATAAGGCACTCGAAGACACAATTAAAAAGGAAGCCCCCAAAAGCGATAAACCATCCATTGATGGATAGCGGCCTGTCTAAACAGCGAATACAGTTTGTAAAAGGCATAGGTCCGCTAAGGGCCGGATTACTTTCCCGCATCGGAATCAATACGATCAAAGACGCCCTTTACTATCTTCCTTTCAGATATGAAGACAGAAGCAGTTTAAAAAAGATCTGTGAAATTGGTGTCGAAGGGATAGAAACAGTCAAAGGGAAGATAATATCAGCCGATATTAGAAGACTGCGGGGAAGAAAATCAAATATATTCGAACTTACAGTCAATGACGGGACGGGCATTCTGAAATGCAAATGGTTTAATCAACCTTTCATGAAGAAGAACTTCAGGACCGGACAGGAAGTTGTGCTGAGCGGGACAGTAAGGAGAAACGCTTATCCGGGAGGCGGTCTCGAGATCGACAATCCGGAATATGAATTTCTCACAGAAGACCGCGATTCTCTCATACATATGAACAGGGTCGTCCCGGTTTACAGAGTAACAGAGGGTATCAGCCAGAAACAGTTCAGAAAGATCATGTTCGGCATCGTGGATTCTCATTCAGATAAATTCCCCGACACTATACCTCCTGATATTATTGAGAGGAATAACCTTCCCGCCCTGGACCATAGCATAAGACAGGTCCATTTCCCCGAAGATAATCTTAATACGGATTTATTCAATAAAGGCATCAGCCCATATCACAAAAGACTTTCATTCGATGAACTCTTCATGTTCGAACTCGGCCTGGCTGTTTTGAAGAGGAATAAGAATCACGATAAAGGCATAGCCTTCAACTGTCCCGGGAATATGCAAAAGGGGCTTTTGAATATCCTTCCGTTTGCCTTAACCGGAGCACAAAAAAGGGTGCTTGCCGACATTATAAGGGACATGCAGAGACCATATCCCATGCACAGGCTTATCCAGGGAGATGTAGGATGCGGCAAGACAGTAATTGCCCTTCTGGCAATGCTGAATGCAGTTGAGTGCGGCTATCAGGCTGCTTTAATGGCGCCTACAGAGATCCTCGCAGAGCAGCATTATATTAATATTCACAGGATGGTCGAGCATCTGGGCCTGAAGCTGAAACTACTCACCGGCAGTTCAAAAAACAGATATCCCGACAACATCGCCTCCGGTGAAATAGATATAATAATAGGGACGCATGCACTTATACAGGAAGGGGTCATGTTCAGGAATCTCGGTCTTGCGGTTATAGACGAACAGCACAAATTCGGTGTTATGCAGCGGACCCTTCTCAGGAAAAAAGGGAGGAACCCTGATGTGCTTGTGATGACGGCAACACCTATACCGAGATCCCTTGCCCTTACTTTATATGGCGACCTCGACTGTTCGGTCATCGACGAGATGCCTACCGGCAGAAAGCAGATTATCACAAGGCTGTTTTCATCCTCGCAGAAACCCGAGATCTACGGTCTTTTGAATGATGAGATAAGAAAAGGCAAACAGGCCTATGTTGTCTATCCTGCAATAGAAGATTCTGAAAAGGCCTCACTGAAGTCTGCAATCCAGGGTAAAGAGGCATTTGTAAAGTTATTCCCTGAGTTCAGGATCGGGTTGCTGCACGGCAGGATGAATACTGATGAAAGAGAAAATATAATGGCCTCTTTCAAGGACAGAAAAATAGATATACTTGTATGCACGACCGTCATAGAAGTTGGAGTAGACGTGCCTGATGCAACCGTAATGCTGATAATCCATGCTGAAAGGTTTGGACTCGCCCAACTCCATCAGCTCAGAGGGAGGGTCGGCAGGGCTGCTGATAAGTCTTACTGCCTCCTGATAGCTTACGAACCTCTTAATGAGGATGCTAAACAGAGGCTTGATATAATGGTCAGCAGCTGTGACGGATTCGGGATTGCAGAAAAAGATCTTGCCATAAGAGGGCCTGGAGAATTCCTGGGCATTAAACAGGCAGGCATGCCGGACTTGAGGATTGCCGACCTGATAAGGGACCTCGGGATACTCGAAGCAGCAAGGACAGAGGCCTTCAACTTAATAGACAGGAGCCCTGAATTAAAAGAATTCCCTTCCCTTAAAGAATCCCTTGAGGTATTCTGGAAAGGCAGGGTCGATTTATTTATTACAGGGTGAGGAGGTATTATGCTTAAAAGGATAAAAGACAATTTCATTAAAGGCATTGACAGGATAAAATGGTTCTCGACTGTTTTCTCTGAAAGGCTGAAGATCGAAATAACCATCATTAAATTACTTTACAGGTCGGACGAGATGGACAAGAAGCGTGACGAACTCCTGAAATCGATAGGACAGCGTGTTTATGAATTAAAATCGCATACGGATAAGAATATCCTGAGGGACAAAGCAGTCTCTGAGGCCATAGTTGAGATAGAAAAGGTAGAAAAAAATATCGAGGAACTGAATCAGAAGGTCTCGGAGATAAACAAGGTCGGCGTTTGAGATGTCCATTTACCTGATAGTATTCGTCTTTGGAGCCATTATAGGTTCGTTCCTGAATGTATGCATATACAGAATGCCCAGAAACCTTTCCATAATAATGCCTTCCTCAAGATGCACTTCGTGCAATAACCCGATCAGACCTTTTGACAATATACCGATACTGAGCTACATACTCTTAAGAGGGAAGTGCAGATATTGCAAAAAATACATATCTCTCAGATATCCTCTTGTAGAGGCCCTTAATGCCTTCCTGTATGTTATTGTTCTCTGGAGATTCGGACTTGGATGGAACTCAGTGTTATACTGCATTCTGATGTCTTCTCTTGTGGTTATAACCTTCATTGACCTGGATTTTCAGATAATACCTGACAGGATCACACTTGTGGGAATCCCTGTCGGGCTTATTGCAGGGTCATTTTTGCTGCCGGACCCATTTTTAAGGGCTGCACAGTTAGGTTATAGGACATCTCTCAGTGGTTTCCTTGTTGGAGGCGGTCTGTTCTATCTTATAGCTGTTTTAAGCAGAGGAGGAATGGGCGGAGGTGACATCAAGATGATGGCGATGGTGGGGGCCTTAATGGGGTGGAAATCCGTTCTCCTGACAATGTTCCTGGGAAGTCTTGCAGGATCTGTTGTCGGCTTGTTCCTTATGATCTTTAAGGGTAAAGGCAGGAAATCCAAGATACCATTCGGACCTTTTCTTGCTCTCGGGACAATAATCACGCTGTTTTTCGGCCAGGAGATATTTATATGGTATTTCTTCTGAAAAGAGTTTAACGGTTGATTTTATGAGCATAGAAATAGTAACAATAATTTCAATTATTTCCCTCCTCATCACTCTTTTCTTGTTTTACCTGCTCCGTTTGTTCATAGGCATCCATAAAAAAAATCTTGCGTCCAGAAACAAGGATACGACCCAGGTAGGTTTTGTTGTGGATACGTTTCATGACCTTGTTTCAAAGCTCAAGGAAAAGGAAAGGGAGCTTGAGATACTAAAAAAGAATGCCGAGGAAAGGGCATCTGCGATCGAGATATATGATGAAAATATCTTGCAGAGCGTTCCAAGCGGGGTAGTAAGCTTTAACCAGGATCTATATATAACAAAAATCAATTCAGCTGCCGAAAACATACTTGATCTTAAGCAATACAGTGTAATAAGGAAAAAACATAGCGAAATATTCAACAGGCCTATCAGTGAGTTTATAGAAAACAGAAAAACCGTGGAAAGGGCAGAGGTCAGTTATGTTACACATGCGGGGAAAAGGATATGGCTCGGACTCACAATATCTCCCCTTAAGGACAGCTTAAACAACATCATCGGAACTATCCTTGTCTTTACGGACCTTACCGAACTGAAGGCTTTCCAGTCGCAGATGGAATTGAGGGAGAGGCTGTCCACATTAGGTGAGATGTCCGCAGGCATCGCACATGAACTCAGGAATCCTATGGCGGTAATATCCGGCTATACAAAAATCCTTTCGAAAAAAGTGGACAGCGCATTAATGCCTGCTGTTGAGGCTATCTCAGGAGAAGTTGCAGTAATGGACAGGATCATCTCTGATTTCCTTTCTTTTGCAAAACCAACAGAGCTTATACCTTCAAATATTGACCTTAAGGCCCTGATAGGCAGTTGCATTAACGCCCTCAAAGATGCTGCAGGGAAAATTCACATATCGCTCAACGCCGTTATTCTGCCTGTTATAAAGGGAGATGAGGTGCTGTTGAGGCAGTCATTTACCAATCTGCTGCAGAACGCAATTGAGTCCATGCCCGACGGCGGAGATCTGAATATCGACATATACTCAGATGATTACCTGAACATAACGGTATCAGATACAGGTCATGGCATCCCGGAAAATATAAAAGATAAGATATTCCTGCCCTTTTTTACAACAAAGGAAAGAGGTACCGGCCTGGGCCTTTCCATCGTTCATAAGATCGTGGTCTCACATGGTGGGACGATACAGATTGATTCAGGCGAAAAAGGCACAACCTTCACCATAAAACTCCCAAAAGGGATAATCGTGGGCTGATTGTCTGTTATATACAGATGCAGGTCTTTATTTTTGATAGAAATTATCCGGCTTATACTTTATAATTTATTTATAAATACGGGCTTGCATGTTTAGGCTTAAAAATCAGGTTTAAGATAAACATCCTGAGTCATAAGTTGATATGCTGTGATTTTTGTTCTGTCTCAGGACGAATATCTTTAATAACAAAGGGGGCTGCCGATTACCTCAGCTAAAAAAGTCAAAAAAGAAGACTTCTCTGAACACATCTCCCTGGATCTTATCCCGGACCCATTCGTAATCCTGCGCTCTGACGGTGTAATACATGATGTCAATTCAAGCTGTTCTAACCTTCTGGGAATGAAAAAACAGGACCTTATCGGCAAGGACTTCAGGGATTTCGAAATGTTCAAGAAACTCACTGAAAGAATAACTCAATCCATAATAAATACATCAGAGGACTTTGAAAGGATTAATTATAATAACAGGTCATTCGAGGTTCTGATCCTCCCGTTTATTATGGGAGGCAATTTAAAACTGATCCGGATCGTTTTAAAAGACATAACAAATTTTGTCCATCTTGAACAGGAACTGCTTAAGAGGAACAGGGAGCTTATTATCATCAATACATTATCCAAAGCCTTTATATCATCTGCAAATCTGGATTCAGTAGTCGAAGAACTGCTCGAAAAAGTCCTGCTTATCACAGACATGAATATCGGCTGGCTGCTCCTTAAAGAGAATGAAACCTACAGACTGAAAATTAGCAGGGGCATCTCGCCTGAATTCCATAAGAACATCGAGGAAGGGGCGCTCGAATCATTATGCAAAGATGCGATCAAGATGAAAGAGCCTTTATATATTATAGAGACATCGGATATATCAAAAATAAGCATCCTGCGAAAGGAAGGCATTATTTTCCTGACCGCAATCCCTCTTGTCAGCAATAACAACCCAATCGGTCTTTTATTCCTTGCCAGCAGGGACCTGAAAGGCAAAGACTTCGATTTTGATATTGCAGCGCTGATATCACTTGTCGGGAATAATTTTTCGCTTATCCTGGACAAGCTGAATTTATTTCAGGAGACCAAGCGCCTTTCCATAACAGACAGTTTAACCGGACTTTACAACAGGAGGTATTTCTATAAACACCTCGAGATCGAGATCGCAAGGGCAAAGAGATACAGGAATACCTTTTCACTTATGCTGTTTGATATCGACAATTTCAAAAAAATAAATGATACTCACGGACATCAGGCCGGTGATGAAGTCCTCCAGGAAATGGCAAAAATACTTATATCCATATCGAGAGAGACGGATATAGTAGCA
>JAKAKQ010000282.1 GCA_021813425.1 Nitrospirota bacterium | reverse complement strand
ATACCTCTCTCAGGCTCGGGGATTATGAAGACATGATAGAATCTGCTGTTGACCCGTATACGGCGGTCAAGGATGCCTACATCCAGCACAGGAGGAGCAAGGTCAAGGAATAGGGTTCTTTGCCGACTAACCACCCCTAACCCCTCCTTGACTAAGGAGGGGAGTTATTAAAACAGATTATTCCGATTCCCCTCCTTTTTAGGAAGGGCAGGGGTGGTAATTTATAAACAGACACTAATTTTCAAGGCTCTTTAAGCGCTTTGGCCTTCAGTCTCTTTATGAGTTCCTCATAAGAATCGGAGCGTATGATCTGGTTGAACTGCGACCTGTAGTTATTGACGAGGCTGACCCCCTCTATCACTATGTCATATACCTCCCACTTCCCATTTTTTCTGAATATCTTGTAATCCACGGGTATATCAACTTCCTTGCCGCTGACTATCTTTGTTTTTACAGTAGCGTATAAACCGTCAATTTTTTCGTCCGTGTATAAAACCTTTTCATTTTCGTATCTCTCGATCTTTCTTATGTAAGTATTCTCAAGCAGGTCGGAATAAAGAGAAACGAATTCCTTCTGCTCCTGAGGCGTCCTTTTGGACCAGTGAAGGGCAAGAGAGCGTTTTGCCATTTCTTCAAAGTCAAACCTTTTGACGATTATCTCGCGCAATTTGGCCCTCCTCTGCTTTTCTTTCCCTGGCTTCTTGAATTCTTTATCCTTTAACACGTCTAAAACAGCATCAACCGTCTGCCTTACCTGGTCTGTCGCTTCTCCGGCAATTGCTACTGTGGCATGCGACAAAAGTGAAAGAAAAATTATAATCAGACAAAGTATACTGAAGTTTAAAAATTTCTTCATCTAACTCCTCCTAAATCTTTCCAAATACATATTTGGAGATTATTTCCTGGATATCGATGGCGGACTCCGTCTCCCTAATCTTACCTTTGTCAGGTATGAACTTCTCTGACCCGCCTGGCGAGATCTGCACATATTGCTCTCCTATAAGCCCTTTTGTTTTTATAGACGCTATTGCATCTTCCTGAAGCTTTATACTTTTGTCTATGGATAATTCGACCAGAGCGCGATAGTCGTCAGTGATGCTTATATTCGTTACGATCCCCACCTCAACACCTGCTATTTCAACCCTTGCCTTTGGTTTGATGCCCCCGGTTTTTTCGAATTCTGCATAGAAGGTATGCCCTCCCTTGCCTACTATTTCGAGCTTCCCGAGTTTTATGGAGATATATCCAAGCGATATAATACCGAGTAAAAGGAAAAATCCAACGACCAGTTCAAGTTCAAACTTTTTCATATTGCCTCCTTGTCCTTTATGCCAAAGATTCTATCGGTCCCTCAAGACTGCCGGTTATAAATTGCCTTACCGCCGGATTCCCGGAATGCCTGATCTCATCAGGCGTACTGAACTCCTCTATAACACCGTTATGCAGCATCGCAACCCTGTCGGTGATATCAAAGATCCCGGGAACTTCATGGCTTATTACTATGGCGGTGTAGCCATATTTTTCGTGGGTGGTCTTTATCAGCCTGTGTATCGAACTTGTGATAATGGGGTCAAGCCCTGTTGTGGGTTCATCAAAGAGCACTATTGCCGGCTCTGCTATCAGCGCCCTTGCAAGTGCGGCCCTTTTCTTCATGCCGCCGCTCAGTTCTGCCGGAAACTTTTTCCCCATACCTTTCAGTCCCACATCCTCCAATGCCTGTACGACCCTGTCCCTGATCTCGCCTTTGGCAAGTTTTGTCTTTTCCCTCAACTGGAACGCGACATTACCGTAAACTGTGAGGGAATCAAATAAGGCGCCTCCCTGAAAGAGCACACCCAGTTTTTCTCTTATCTTATCAAGTTCTTTCATGTCAAGCATAGTGATATCGACTCCGTCTATCAGCACGCTTCCCCTGTCAGGCCTTAGGAGTCCGATGATATGTTTGATCAGCACGCTTTTGCCGCAACCGCTTTTGCCCATTATAGTCACAATCTCCTTGTCCAATATCTTCAGGTCCACGCCGTTAAGCACCTTCTGCCCATCGAAAGATTTATAGAGATCGATAATTTCTATCATTCATCACCCTATAACAGTAGGGATCCAAGGGAATAATCCCATACCAGAATTAATATCGAGGACATGACGACTGCTTCTGTTGTGGATTTGCTTACCCCTTCTGCCCCATATCCCGTATGAAAACCCTTATAACAGCATATCCATGAGACTATCAGTCCGAAACTGAAGGATTTATAAAGACCTACCATTATATCTTCCATATCGACATAATCCTCCATAAGAGAAAAGTACGTGCCTGAACTGATGCCGAGGACTTTTACTCCAACGAGATATCCGCCATAAATGCCGATGACATCAAATATAGAAGTAAGAAGGGGAAAAACTATTAGAGCTCCAACTATATTCGGCACGATAAGATAACGCATCGGATTAAGGGCCATTGCTGTAAGGGCGTCTATCTGCTCTGAGATCCTCATCATCCCTATCTCTGCTGTAAGTGCAGAGCCTGCCCTGCCGGTCACCATAAGCGCGCAAAGAACAGGCCCCAGTTCCCTGATGAGGCTTAAAGCGATTCCAGGACCCAACAATGCCTCTGAGCCGAACTTCCTTAATATATAGAATAACTGAAGGGCGAGCACCATGCCTGTAAAAGAGCCTGTCAGCAGGATAACAATAAGGGATTTATTCCCCAGGAACCTTATCTGTCTTAACAGCAGCCTTAATTTAAAAGGAGGTATGAAGATGGTATAAACTGCATTTATCAGGAAAAGGAACATATGTCCCATTCCCTTTAATGTAGAGATAGCCCATGAACCCAATGCAATCAGTAAGCTTGTCATATCCTGTTTTTCATTGTCTCACAAATGTATGAATACAAACGCTTTATTAATAAGTGTATTCGATTGTCCGGCGGTATGCAACTTT
>JAKAKQ010000203.1 GCA_021813425.1 Nitrospirota bacterium | reverse complement strand
CATGGGTATTCTCCAGGAGAGGATCACGACTACAAAGAAGGGCGCCATCACGTCCATGCAGGCGATATACGTGCCTGCCGACGACCTTACAGACCCGGCTGTTGCAACGGCATTTACACATCTTGACGGAACAGTCGTTCTTTCAAGGCAGATATCGGAACTCGGAATATACCCTGCTGTTGACCCGCTGGATTCGACCTCGAGGATCCTCGATCCAAAGGTCATCGGCGATGAGCATTATGCAGTAGCAAGAAGCGTTCAGAAGATACTCCAGAGATACAAAGAACTCCAGGACATCATCGCGATCCTCGGCATGGAAGAGCTTTCGGAAGACGACAAGCTTATAGTTTCAAGGGCAAGGAAGATACAGAGGTTCCTCAGCCAACCCTTCAGTGTTGCAGAAGTATTTACAGGAAGGCCGGGCAAATACGTCAAGGTCGCCGATACTATCAGGGGCTTTAAGGCCGTAGCTGAAGGACAGTATGACGATGTTCCTGAACAGTGCTTCTATATGTGCGGCGGAATCGAAGAGGTCGAGGAAAACGCAAAGAAACTTGGATTGTCGAGGTAAGAAATAATGGCGGAAGGTAAACTTCTACTTGAGATAGTCACACCTCAGGGGCTGGTATTCAGCGAAGAGGTGGATGAGGTCACTGCAGCCGGAAGCGAGGGAGAATTCGGAGTCCTGCCCGGACACGTGCCGTTTGTCACGACCCTGAAGATAGGCATGCTGACCTGCAAGACAGGGAATGAGAATAAATTTTTCTTTGTCAATTGGGGATATGCAGAGATAGGACCTGAAAAGGTGCTTGTGCTTGCAGACAGTGCTGAAAGGTCTGAGGAGATAGACGTTGAGAGGGCAAAGGCTGCGATGAAAAGGGCAGAGGAAAGGATGAAAAAGGCCGAGGAGATAGACTTCCACCGCGCAGAGGCCGCGCTCGAACGCGCAATAACAAGGATACAGTTGGTGGAGATCAAGAGAGTAAAATAAACAGGAATTCAGAAGTCAGAATATAAACAAGAAGGGCTTGCAGATGATGCAAGCCCTTCTTTTGTCTTGAACTATGATTAAATGATTAATGGATTAACTATGATAATTAATACACCCTCTTATGCACTTCTTAGTAACTATGATTGATGATTAACCATTAATCTTTTAAACTCAAGACTTTTTGCCCCGAAATTTATAAGTAATCAGATTCCTGATTTGCGGGTCTTCAGGAAGTTGTATAATAATACCCCACTTTGGAAAAGGGGGGCGAGGGGGGATTTTATAAAAGTATGCTTCGCTATAAAGAGAACCTAAAAGGCAATTCCAGACAACTCAGAAAGAATATGACCGAAGCGGAACAAATTTTGTGGTCAAGAATAAGGGGCAAACAACTGAAAGGTATGCAATTCTACCGACAGAAGCCGATAGGCGGTTGTATAGTCGATTTTTATTGTCCGAAGGCAGAACTAGTTATAGAGCTTGATGGAGGACAACACTACAGTGAAGAGGGGAAAGAGAGAGATATCAGGAGAGACGAATATATGGCAGACATGGGATTGAGAGTTCTCAGATTTTCTGACAGAGAGGTCTTTGAGAATCTTCAGGCGGTTATTGAGAAGATATGGAGTCACATTTGATTGAGAAAATCTCCCCTAACCCCTCTTTGTCAAAGAGGGGTTGTAAATTCTCCATTTGGAAAGGGGAGGTTGGAGGGGTAATTAAACACTTTGTTTACTATAGAAAAATACCCTTCAAATATAATATACTTTCTGCAAATGAGTATTCCGGAGGGGACTGCATGAATTTTCAAAAGATGGCTGTTTTTCTGCTTTTATTAATTTCGATTCTTTCCATATCAAATCCTGTATCTGCAATTTCCGAAGAGGAGAAGACATTTCTCTCCATGTATTTCAAGGACGAGGAGCTTGTCGTGCTTTCCGCCACGAGGAGCCTGAAGTCCATTACAAGGGTTGCGGAGAATGTCGAGGTCGTCACAGCAGAAGATATAGAGCTGATGAATGCGCATACACTGGCAGATGTGCTTTATAATATCAATGGCGTTAATGTTGGATTTGCAGGATCGAGCCCCGGCAATATGGCAACGGTTTTGATACAGAGTTCCGAAATCAAGCATGTCGCCGTATTTATCGACGGAATACTTTTAAATAATCTTGCAAGCAATGCCGCAGAAATCGGCCCAATGCCTGTGCAGCATATCGAAAAGGTCGAGGTTATCAAAGGCCCTGCTTCATCGGTTTGGGGGTCGTCTCTTGGAGGTGTAATAAATATCATTACGAAATCACCTCCTAAGTCCGAAAAAACAGACGGCTCTTTTTCGGCATCATACAGCAAAAGAGATACCGGTGATTTCAGGGCAGAGATAAGCGGGAGAAAAGATAGATTCGGGTTCTATATTTCTGCAGGAAGGCTGATGACGGACGGATTAAGGCCTGAAAACGATGTTTCTGAAAATAACGTCTATACCAAGTTAACTTATGATCTGTCGTCAAACACAAATATCCTTTTCTCGATGTTATATTTAAAGACTTCCAGAGGCGCATATGAAGACATCAGTGCAGACATTTTCGGCAGGAATAAAAATGAGCAGCTTCAATCAAGCCTGTCCCTGAATGCCATCCTCAGCAAAGAGGCCGATTTAAACATTTCCGTGCGATCTTCAGTTTTTAATGACAGGTCCTGGGACTATCAGATAAACGATGGCAGCATGCTTTCAAAAATTACAGCCAAACAAAGCTCTTACGGAGCAAGCGCAAAACTTACCTGGAGCCACGGGATTCACAGCATGGTTGCCGGCGCTGATTATGATGACGGTACCCTGAAATCAAATGTCATTGCAGATGGCAAGAAAGGGATTAGGAAGTGGGCCATTTTTGCGAATGATACAATTGTACTTAATAAGTTTTCCGTTATACCGGGAATACGATATGACAA
>JAKAKQ010000111.1 GCA_021813425.1 Nitrospirota bacterium | reverse complement strand
CAGAGGAACTCATAAGAAAAATACTTAATAATGCGATCAGCCCAGGCCAGCTTCTTGAAAAAACCCTGAACTTCTCGGAGCTCTTCAGCCAGGCCGCATCATTCCTTCTTGCGATGATCCTCATACCGTTCTTTGTTTTTTTTCTTCTCAAGGATTGGCCTGGTATGTTAAAGACCGTCATGGGCTGGATACCTCCGGTATATGTTGAGACAACGGTATCAGCGCTTTCAGAGATAAACATTCTGGTCGGGAAATATCTCAGGGGACTTATAATAGACTGCATATCCATAGGGATAATTGCCACGGTTGGATTATGGTGGTTGGGTATAAATTATCCGCTCTCATTAGGTATTCTGAGCGGGGCTGCTAACGTCATACCATATCTGGGACCTATTATGGCATGCTCTGCTGCCTGCCTTATAGCATTTATCCAGTTTAACAGCATAGGCGTTTTAATCAATGTGCTTCTTCTGTATACCGTGATCAAGCTGACAGACGACCTTATTATTCAGCCCCTTACAATCGGCAAAAGCGTAAGGCTCCACCCTATGCTCCTCGTCTTAACTATAATAGCAGGAGAAAAACTGTTCGGGGTCATGGGTATGATACTCGCAGTGCCGGTTGTCACCATTGCTCAAAAAGTATTAAGCATTCTGTTCGAAAGCCACAGACAGAATGCCGCCGGAAAGATCATTAGAGGTGTTAAAGAAAAGGGTTGCCCCTCTAATATCCCTTTGTGAAAAGGAGATTCTATTTAATTGAAAGAGTTGAGGAAAAGACTGATTCTTGCCATCGCTTTGCTTGCGCTTGTCGTCTCTTTCGGGACAGCAGGCTATATGGTCATAGAGAGGTGGAATTTCCTCGATTCGGTTTACATGACCATCATAACGCTTGCCAGTGTCGGTTATAAGGAGATTCATGATCTGTCTTTAAATGGCAGGATCTTTACGATTGTACTT
The DNA here is from genome assembly GCA_021813425.1 of Nitrospirota bacterium. GTDB lineage: Bacteria > Nitrospirota > Thermodesulfovibrionia > Thermodesulfovibrionales > UBA6898 > JAKAKQ01. The sequence continues at coordinate 1,985 of JAKAKQ010000111.1, read as the reverse complement.
ATAATAGTCGGCGTGGGTTCAGTGGCCTTTGCGCTCAGTGCAGGCGCAAAGATTATTCTGGAGGGCGAACTACAAGAAGTATACGGGAGGAAAAGATTGGAAAAGAAGATAAGGGAACTTAAAGACCATTATATTGTCTGTGGTTATGGCAGGATGGGGAAGATAATATGCAGGGAATTGAAGGTGAAGAATATAAAATTCGTCATTGTTGAAAAGGAACCCGATGTCATGGAGGAAAAAGAAGATATCCTGATCTTCAAGGGAGATGCCACAAAGGATGAAATACTGAAAGAGCTTGGGATAGAAAAGGCAAAAGGGTTAATATCAGTGCTGCCTACTGATGCAGAAAACCTCTTTGTAGTCTTAAGCGCGCGTGTATTGAATCCTAACCTCTTGATAGTTGCGAGGGCCGGAGAAGAAGGCTCCGAGCAGAAACTTCTCAGGGCTGGAGCTGACAAGGTCATTTCGCCTTATCATATCGGCGGCCTGAGGATAGCACACACTGTATTAAAACCTGCTGTTGTGGACTTCATAGAGTTTGCAACAAAGAGCGGCAACATCGACCTCCAGATGGAAGAGATCTCAATTAAAGAAGGATCAGGGCTTGTCGGACTCACACTGGATGAATGCGGTATAGGGAAGGAACTCGGGGTTATCATTGTTGCCATCAAGCAATCCTCAGGAGATATGAAGTTCAACCCCACATTCCGGAGCACCATACAGGCGGGCGATACTCTTATAGCACTTGGCGAGATCTCGAAACTGAAGACACTCGAAGATATGTCAATTACGAAAAAACAATGAAAATTTTCAGGAGGAAAGAATGAAAAAATATTTGCTGTATTTATTATTTGCGGTCATGCTTCTAAGCGTTTCGGGCTGTGGTTACAACACCATGCAGGCAAATGAAGAGGCCGTTAAGGCTGCATGGGGCGATGTCGAGTCTGCATATCAGAGGAGAAGCGACCTCATACCCAATCTTGTGGAAGTTGTTAAGGCATACGCAAAGCACGAGAAAGAGACCCTTACAGCAGTGACAGAGGCCAGGGCAAAGGTCGGCAGCATCCAGGCATCAAAGAACATACTCGACGACCCCAAGGCTTTCTCTCAATTCCAGCAGGCACAGGGTGCAATGAGCAGCGCACTCTCAAGGCTGATGGTCGTTGTGGAGAGATACCCTGACCTGAAGGCGAACCAGAACTTTTTGGACCTCCAGCACCAGCTCGAGGGGACAGAGAACAGGATAAATGTTGAACGAACGCGCTATAACAAGGCAGTTGAGACATTCAATACATCTGTCAGGATATTCCCGAACAGCCTCACGAATTCTCTGTTACTGCACCTGAAACTTAAAGAACCGTTCAAGGCCGAGGAAGGCGCTGAGAAGGCCCCGAAGGTGCAGTTCTGATTTTTAAAGTAAATATGAAACCGGTGATAAATGAACAGCAGAATTAGAAAAATATTATTTGTCCTGATGTTCGCTTCTTTGTTTGCGGTTTCGTCTGCCTTTGCGCTCGAGGTCCCGAAACTGACCGGTTATGTAAACGATTATGCCAATATGATCTCCCAGTCTGCAAGGACAAAGCTCGAAAATGAATTGAAGACATTCGAACAGACAGACTCGACGCAGATAGTCATTCTCACAGTCCCATCGCTTGAAGGAGAGGTTATAGAGAACTTCAGTATTAAGGTGGCAGAATCATGGAAGATAGGACAGAAGGGAAAAGACAATGGTATTATTTTCACCGTTGCAAAACAGGAAAAAAAGATGAGGATTGAGGTTGGAAGGGGTCTTGAAGGCAAATTGACGGATCTCATGGCAGGGAGGATTATTGACCTTGTTGTAAAACCGAAGTTTAAAAGAGGAGACTTTGACGGAGGTTTTACCGCTGGTATCTCAGCCCTGATCGATGCAACAAGAGGCGAGTTTAAGGCCGAGAAAAATGATCGCCGTCAGAAACATGATGATTCTTCGCGCTTTGTCA
>JAKAKQ010000016.1 GCA_021813425.1 Nitrospirota bacterium | reverse complement strand
AATAATCCTCCAGTTCGAAAAAAAGGCTCCAGCTTCCATGACAACTTCCATAAAGACAAATTCCTTTCCCACCCCGGGGATCTTGTAGAAGCCTGCCATTCTTTTAATATTCGACTTCATGCAGTAAAGGGAAAGGATATAGAGGAAAGACAGTTTTTTTGTCCCAATCCACTGGTCTCCGACTTTTTTCTTGTATTTGGTGAGAGGCTTTGCCTTCTTGATGGCGACACTGCTCATAAACGGCAGTGAAACATTCTCCATCCGGCTCTTTTTACCTCCGGAAATCACTGTTATTTTTGTTTCGCCGTGTACAACTTCCATTTATTTCCCTACGCTGACAACCACCACGAGCTCGGATGTCCTGTCCTGCGCTTCCTGGTAGCCGAATAACAGATTCAGTATCGGAATCTTGCTGAGAAACGGTATACCCACCTTCTGTTTTTCCTCACTTGTGAGCTTAAATCCGCTGATGGTTGCCATTTCGTCCTTCCCAAGATTTATCGGCACACTGACCATATTTTTCGAGATATTCGGCAGGTCTTCTCCCGCGACATGCTGGGAGCCGACAATGGTAGACAACTCTATAAAGGAATTTACGAGGAATTTGCCGTTATGGGCTACCGGCATCAGCCTTATCCTTATGCCGACTTCCCTGTTATTGATGATCGGCGTTGTAATAGTCTGGTTGTTGATTATCTGTATGGTCGATCCCTGAGAGTACCATGCAAGCTGTGTCAGTTCGAAAGGCAGTACGCTGCCTACAACAGCCCTTGTCTGCCAGTTATGCACGATTTTAATATCGCCGTATGCGCCTACCACATTAACGAGTCCGTTAAAGGATTTGTCGGCATTCGTAAAGGTCAAAGACCCGACATTACCGCCTGAAACCATATTCGCAAAATTCAGGTTCAGATTTATGTCTTTCAACCCAAACAGGTTGAAACCGCCTGAAAACACTTTACTCCAGTCCACGCCATAAGCGTGGTCCTTGTTGTAATCCACCCTGAGAATAGTGACCTTGAGGTCAATCTCCTGACGCTTTTCCTCATCCATCGAAAACATTGACTCAATATCTCTGATAATGTACGGATAATCCCTTACATAAAGCACACCAGAAGGAAGATAGGAAATTTTGCCTTTTGAGCTTTTGACTTTTTCTATCCTCTCTACTATTCTGGTAACAAACGCCTTGAAATCCCCGCCCTCGATATTCATCGTGCTGTCGCCGACGCTCGAAAGAGTTCCACCACTGGCAGACGTGCTGCTTCCACTACTCACGGATGAAACACCTGACGAGGATGAAGAAGTTCCAGCACCTCCGGATGAACTGCCGAGGATAAAGGAAGATTCGTACATAATTGCTATATCAAAGGTCTTTGATTCGAACTCCGATACGATATAAAGGTCGCCCTCTCTCACGTAGGCGAGTCCGCCGCTTTTCATGACAGCCTTGATCGCCTCTTCAATATTGTTTCCCTTATAAAGAACGGTCACGTGCGGCTGCTGCTCGAGTTCAGCATAGGTGACGTTCACTCCGGCCTGCCTTGAAAGCTCTGTGATCACTTCCTTAACAGGAGCGTTGCGAAAATCCAGAGAGATATTGACCGGTTTCTTCTGCTGGGCATCCTGAACTGGGGTGCCGGATACCGGTGTAACTGTCACTGTCTCCTCTTTGGGTTTCGGCGGCTCTTTAGGAATATTCATCTCATCGAGCACTTCGATAAGTTTTTTCCTCAGACTGTCCTCCTTGTTTACCGGAGTTGGGTCCTCGCCGTAAGCCGCACCGGAAATAAGCGCCAGGATAAAGGCAAGACAAAATATCAAGACTGCTCTGTTAAAATCTGTTTTCATTTTTCACATCCTTTTAAAAATAAAGATATATCCTTCTCTTGTTAAAATTATTTCATCGTCAGCTTTCAGTTGAAGGGGCTTATCCTGCGTGTCAGGATCCTTCACTGAAACATTGTCACCCGATGTTGTTACTTCGTATAACAGCCCTTCACTGTTTTTTACGCTTCCTACCGTAAATTTGCTGCTTCTGCCAGCCCCTATAATGAATTCAGGCATGAGACCTTCGATAAGCGCAATAAGCTTATGGCTCTTGACAACCTTCATCGATTCCTTGATCTTGTCCGGCAGTTTTGCATTATAAACAAGCACTATCGACTCAGGTTCCTGATCGATAAGTGTTACGACTCCGGAAAGCTTCTTCTGATCAATCTTCATCATCTCACTTACTTTCACATGTAAAATGGTATTAGCGAAAACAGAGTGCAGTTCCTCAACGGTATTGCCGATGGCGGCAATACGTGCCCTGGTTGCCGCTTCATCTTCGGAGGCATCGCAAAGGGTTAAAGAGACACATACAAAAACAACAATAAAAACTGACAGGGTTAAAATATTTCTCTTTTTCATCTTTTCTTTCCTATCAAAACGTATTCGCTGTTATTGGATATAATCACAAACATTTCGTCACTGTTTTTATCTATTCGTTCTCTTGACCTTGCGAGGATGCGCTTGAGATCGGGGATATTCGTAAACCTCCCGTAAAACGAGATGCCGTTTGCAAGGGCATTGTGCATATCAATGTAAGCAAGCATCTTTTTTTCGTTGTTCCAGTCACCTGGAAGCGCAGAGACAAAATCCAGACTATCTGTGGAAATATTGGCCCTTACGCCCTCTGGCATGTCGTAAGGCCTGAGTTCAACCGGATAGTAAGCCGCAGGCACCACCTTTACCCTAAGTCCGTTGACTGTTTTTTCCCCGCCGCAGAGAGTCGTATCGAATTCCGCCCTGCCTTTTTCTGTCATCGCCCTAACATGAAGGCTTTTGCCGGACTGGTTCACACTAAAAATCCCGTCTGAATCATTCGCAAGCCCCGCAAGAAAGACTGCGCCTTTTTCCGAGATGCTGTACAGATAACGCGGGAAGGCCTTATCGCATTGTTCGCTCA
>JAKAKQ010000162.1 GCA_021813425.1 Nitrospirota bacterium | reverse complement strand
AAGTTGCAGCAGGACATATCCCGAGTTCCTTAACGTTTTTCCCGAGCAGTTCTCTTCCGCATTCCATAAACTCCCAGCAATTTTTTTTCATTATCCCTCACCTCCCCTCTTTTAATCTTAAATTCTCATACTCTTCATGACATGTCAACTATGTATTTATTTTTATGAAATCACCTTCATTTCTAATTTGATTATATTGCCTCTAAATCTTTCCAGCGCGGAAAAGAAAAAGCATATCCGGAAAAGTTTCGATATTCACAAAATTTCCTCTTTTATTTATTTCCCGTACGGCTTTATAATATGTAAGATTTTCAGGAGGTATCATATCCTGTGACAATGAAACTTATATATGACCGGGAGGGGAAAATGGCACGGAAGACATTGTTTGCGATTTTATCGTTTGTTTTTCTTTCATTCTTTATCACTTCTTCTTTCTGCTTCGCCGAAGACGAAGTCTTGAGGTATTCTGAGATAATCACAAAACTGGAGTCTTTAAAAGGAGAAAAGATAATTAACAAAGAGGCATCATATGATGTTGTTTCGGGCACCGGCACCCCGGAATACACCGATCTGCAGGATCAGTATCACATGACTATAAAGGGAAAGCTTACAACAGGCGAAGGTATTGTTGTGAATACCCTCATTTCATCGCGTTCAGGCAGAACAAAAATAACGATCCTGTCACCGGGAAGCGTCCCTATAAAGGGATACAATGCAGTCCTCATTACCTCACAGGACGATGTGCAGAAACTCAAAAAAGGCGACAGGGTTTCATTTAAGGGCAGAATCGGAAACAAGAGCAACTGGCGCGGCGTTAGCCTGGATATTGTCGGTACATTCGGGCTGATTAAAAAATAAATATTGCCCTTTCTGGGACATCCTATAGTCCCATTTTTAGTTTTATATCTGCTCTTCTTAATTCAAGATTAAAGACATTCCGGAGACTATGTCCCCAAAGATCTGTTTTTATCTGGAACTTGCATTTAATATCGTAATACCAACGATCTTATCATTATCTTTTCTAATCAGAATATCGTCGGTTTCAACGGTTTTTGTGGCTCTCTGGGGTTTTCGGAAGCTTAAATACAAGACATCAGCCTCCCTATCGTAATCTATCCACATATGTTCAAGCGGAAGTTTTACAATATCTGAAGCAATAGCTATGCAATTCTTAATAAAGGTTTCTGCCTTTAATCTCGTTGCCATACAATTTCTCCTTTCGGTCTTTTATCTAAGAAATAAGCAGTAATTGTAAACCCGTCTTTTTTGGAGACTTCTTTATAGAAAACTGTCAGCCACCTGCTCTTTCCTAAATTTCTGCTTGCTTTTAATGTCCCCTTGTTACCTCTCATAATAAAATCAGGATTTTCAATGGTTTCGAGAACATCATGGTAATAACTCGCAAGTTCATCATGGCTTTCAGTTATATGATACCATCTTTCGTAACTCAAACGAATAGGCACGCCATTCTTTGAATAAGCAATATCCACTATTTATACCCCAAAAAGTCTGCATAAATTGTAACCTTAATGCCGTTTCCGGTTCAATATAAAAATATCGAATTCAAGGAGTTTCTTATGTCCCGATTCATGCGGTGGGTGCGGCTTATGTGTACATGTTTGCTTCGAGTCTTCCTTGACTTTCTCTTCCTTTCCGGACACCGCGCAAGATTTGGACGGCAAAAAGCGACAACAAATAAAAAACTATTTTATCGCCGTAAGCCCAAGCCGGCATGGGTAATTCATGAAGTAATCCGTCTTAAGGCGCTTATGCCGGAGAACGGCTGCAGGAAGACTGCCGATATATTCAACCGCAGGTTTGCGCAGGACAGGGGAATGACTGTGGGCAAATCGTTTGTCAATGACGCCATAAGAAAACACGCCTATGAGATTCAGGTATTGAGAAGAGAGATAAAGAACAGAAAGCCGAAATCTGTGCCGATGAATCTTGTTTGGGGAATGGATCTGACCGGCAAGACCGACTCTCAGGGGAATCTTATCCATATTCTCGGAATTGTCGAGCATAAGAGCAGGCTGAGCCTCGGCCTTGCAGTGCTGAAGGATAAATCGTCAATCACTATTTTGCGGACATTGCTCGATGTTATTGAGCGATACGGCAAACCCCGCTTTTTACGGACGGATAACGAGTCTGTTTTTACATCAGGGATATTCAAATTCAGCTTGTGGCTGATGCGGATTCGGCATCAGACAATCGATAAGGCGTGCCCATGGCAGAATGGAAGAATTGAGCGTTTCTTCGGGACTTTGAAAGAGAAACTGGACAAATGGCAGGCCGATAATACGGAACAACTCAGCGGCGCTCTTGTCCAATTCCGGTTCTGGTACAACCATGTCCGTCCGCATCAAAGTCTGGATGGCAAAACACCGGTTGAGGTTTGGAGAGGGATCGATGTCTTTGCAAAAAAGCCGAAGCGAGAATACTGGCTTGAGGCGTGGGATGGTTTGCTGACAGGGTTTTATTTGGAGCATTGACTTTGCTTATTGTCGGACAGCAGGATCAAAAGGCAGATGTCCGTGGAGGTTCGTGCTCAACGGGGAAAGCGGGCTGAAAACCGATAGTTTCACACTGGCCAACTGGAGAAAAAAGGAGGTTTTTGAAAAAACTTTATCCGCCAAGTCAATGATTCAATGAATTGTTGAAACAAAATTCAACAGAAGCTACCTTGTGGACAACGGACAGGACACCGATTGTGTTGTATGTACGCACAAGGGCTGGATTTGAATGCGGGGGAATCTTACAAAAACATCAGTCCTGCGATATAGGAATTATCATGTAATTTATCAATCCAGCATATAGTTGCTTTTTGGGAATCAGATGGTATGCCGCTGTTTATTGTTATATTCTGCCCCTGATTATGTTCTTGCAAGAGTGAAAGACATATCCCGGATTCGCTCAGGTTGATACTTTTTGAAACTTCTGAAATATTATGATGATAACAGTAATATTC
>JAKAKQ010000328.1 GCA_021813425.1 Nitrospirota bacterium | reverse complement strand
CAAGTGCGGTCTTTCCGGTGCCGGGGGGGCCATAGAGTATCAGAGAAACTATCTTGTCTTCCTCTATAAGCCTTCTGAGAGGTTTGTTTATGTCAAGCAGATGGGACTGGCCAAGGAAATCATCGAAATCCTGTGGCTGCATCCGCCAGGCAAGCGGAGGTGTTCTTTTTTGAGTTTTAAAAAGTTCCAATTCCCAGTCCTGGGCCGGACTATGGTCTTAATAGAACTTTTGGAGTTGAGAGGTCTTTAATTTTAAAGGTAATTTTGTCGCTTAAATCTATGAAAAAGCCTGTGACAACAGACTTGACTGTGTTATTCCCTCTATCTTTATTAAAATTCTCCCCCAAAAGTGCAAAAACCACGGATACCAGCCTCATTATTAAATTTATCCCGCCCTGCCGTGTACATGAAGAATCAAATCCGCCTATTGTATAGGTGGGTGCCATGAAGGTGTCTTTAGGCTTTTGCCATATAGGCAGCATGCTCACCAACACGTTACGTTGGCTCCCAAAAGATCTAATTTGCCGGATCAACTTTTTCACATATCACCAACAGGGCAGGTAATCGCCCTAATACAGCTTATATATATTATTAACAGAAAAATATTAATAGAGCAAGAGAAATTCTTTGGCCACAAAGCCTTTTTAACTTGTATTGAAAGCATTTTTTTAATAAACTATTGAAATATCATATGGATGCAGTGATCCTGGCAGGCGGAGAAAATAAAAGGATAAAAATACAAAAAGGTCTTTTAGAGATCGATGGCAAGAGGATTATCGACACAAACTCTGCATTGCTTAATAAAAACTTTGACAAAGTGTTCATAAGCACTAACACACCTGAAATTTATTTTTATCTCGGACTTGGTATGATAGGAGATATTCTGGATTATAGAGGACCGATGACAGGCATATTTTCCGCCCTTGTTTACACAGATGCACCCGAGATTTTTGTTGCAGCATGTGATATGCCTTTTATCAATGCGGACCTTACAGCACTTATGGTAAGCAGATACAGCGGACAGGATGCTGTAGTGCCTGTCTTCAATTCAACTCCCCAGCCGTTACTGGGTATATATTCAGGAAAGATTGCCGGCGTGATGGAAGACAGGATAAGATCAGGGGAGAGAAGCATGATGGACCTGTTAAAGAATATAAATGTTCATTTTATTGAGGAAAAGGATATACTCAGGGTCGATCCTGAGGGGAGGTCTTTTGTTAATATCAATACAATGGAAGACTATAAAAAGCTCGTAGATCATAGCGGTTAGTTCTTAGTAAAATTCCTTAGAAACTATGAGCTGTGAACCAGGAACTATGAAATCAAGAGGAGGTCTGAAATGTTTGGCTTAGGAATGCAGGAACTCGTTATCATACTTATAATTGTCCTTGTGCTTTTCGGTGCGACAAGATTGCCTGAAATCGGAAGGGGGATCGGCCAGGCTATCAGGAATTTCAAAAAGGCCACATCAGAGCCTGACGAGATCGATGTTACACCCAAAAAAAAGGTGACCAAGGAGGAAGAAAAGGGAGGGGAAGAGAAAGATAAAGGTGAATAGGGGGCCTGTAGCTGAAATAAACCTTTCCGCACTTCAGCATAACCTCGATATTGTTAAACGGATTGTTGAGAAAAGGCACATTATAGCGGTTGTCAAAGCCGACGCTTACGGACATGGGTCTGTTGAGATATCCAGAAAGCTTTTGCAGGGAGGAGTATCATACTTAGCTGTTGCATATACTGAAGAGGCCAGGGTCATCAGGGATTCGGGCATTAAAGCAAGGATTCTTGTGCTTTTTGACCGGACCGATATCACTGATTTTTTTAAATATGACCTGATACCTGTCATCCATGATGTAAAGACCGCATCGGAATTTTCAAAAGAGGCTGTAAGGTCGGGAAAGAAGATACAGGTGCATCTCAAGATCGATACCGGCATGGGCAGGCTCGGAACTAATCCTGAAAAAGCGGTCTCAGATGCTATCGAAATATCCGGCATGAAAGGTATTGAGCTTGAAGGAATACTTAGTCATTTTTCCGAGGCTGATTTATCCGACAGGACTTTTGCGCTCCGGCAGCTTGAGATATTCAATAAAACAGGCAAAAGCATTTCAGAAAAGCTCAGCCGTCAGTTGATATCTCATATGGCAAACAGCGCTGGCATCCTGTCCTTGAAAGAGGCGTTATTTGATGCGGTGAGACCCGGGCTGATGCTTTATGGATATTCGCCTTTCAGCGAAAGTTACGGGCTTAAGCCTTTAATGAAGATAAAGACCAGGGTCCTGGTTATCAGAAATCTGCCGGCAGGTCATCCTGTAAGTTATGGAAGGACATTCGTCACAAAAAGAGAAAGCAGGATAGCGGTTATCCCTGTGGGATATGCAGATGGATACAACCGCCTGTTTTCGAATAATTCCGATGTCCTTATAAGGGGCATGCGTGTTCCTGTGGTCGGAAGAGTCTGTATGGATCTTACAATGATAGACGTAACTGATGTTAATGATGTTTCTGAAGGCGATGAAGTGGTCCTCCTCGGTCATCAGGGAAACGAGATGATTTCCGCCCATGAGCTTTCATCAAGAATAAACACAATACCGTACGAAATTATTACATCTCTCGGAAGCAGGTCAAGGAAGGAATATATCCATTGATCAGGATGACCGAACATCTTGGAAAAAGAATAATCGCCTTTTCAGAGGAATTAGGGAGGATCCTTATATTATTGCTGACTACATTGAAACAGCTTATGACTCCCCCTGTCGAGGGAAGGAATACTTTCAAACAGATGCTGGAGATCGGTGTAAGATCTCTGCCGGTTGTAATCGTTACCGCTATTTTTACCGGGATGGTGTTTGCATTACAGACGTACACGGGATTCAAAAGGTTCGGCTCTGAAGTGCTTGTCGGGACTGTTGTTGCCCTCTCGATGACAAGTGAACTCGGTCCTGTCCTTACAGGATTGATAGTATCAGGAAGGGCAGGGGC
>JAKAKQ010000006.1 GCA_021813425.1 Nitrospirota bacterium | reverse complement strand
TTTTTGAAATTTCTTTTCCGGCCTTCAAACATAGGTCATCGCCCCTCCAGCAGTCCCATATCCAGCAATTGTGATCCATGCAGCACTCGCAAGATGATTACCCTGTTCCCTGCAATCTTAAAGATGGTCCGGTAACTGCTGTATACCAGATGGCGATAGGCAGTGCCGAGCAGTTCGTTTTCAGGAACAAGCTGACAGCGCTCAGGAAAGTTTTCAAGTGTGCCGATCTGCTCTTCCAGACGCAGGACAAAGGCAGTAGCCGCCTCTGGCTTGTCCTGGGCGATATACCCCCATATTCCGGCGACATCCGATTCAGCGGTTGCGGTTATGTCAACGCGGAATTTTTTTGGCACGTTTTAACTCTTTGAGAAAATCCTTAACAGGACGCGTGCGCCCGCTTTCTATATCGAGTTCCGCCGGGGCGAGAAGCCTTGCAAGATTTCCTGCCTGAAGATGTTTTTCGTAAACATGCACATCCAGCAACACAGAGTCGGCCTTGCCGTTGACCGTGAGAAAGACAGGCCGCCCAGTGGCATGAAGATGGTCAAGAATCTCACGGGTATTTCGCTTCAGATCTGTTACGGAGCGGATATCCTCCGAGGGGCTTATCTGTGACATATCGCACCTCCTATGATGCTTAATTTCATATTAAATATAGCGCTAATTATAATGTTTAGCAAGCACAACTCGCAGATATGAATCATTTGTCCAGCCTTTCAGCAGACTCCCGGATTTCATTTGTGAGATTATTAAGCTTTGTCTTATTTATCGCAGTAGTCATTTCAGCTTTCTGTTAATCCTTTCCCGCCTTGTCTGCCATTCAAGTTCTTCGGTCATTTTAATAATCTATTTTCTACAGAGGTAATAGGCATATTATACAAGAACTTATGAACTGGGAGGAGATTATTTTAAATGTAATATTAAAGAGAAAAGAGACACTAAAATGATTAAAAATTTACTTATAAGGTTGTAAAAATATATTACGCTACTCCAAAACAGCTTCGAGGAATCCTTCTATATCTTTGACCCCGATTATTTCGAGGCCTTCATTATTTTTTATCTTGGCTGCGTTTCCGGCAGGGATAACCGCCTTCTTGAACCCTATTTTTGAGGCCTCTTTAAGCCTTGATTCTGCCTGTGCAACTGCCCTGATCTCTCCTGAAAGACCGACTTCGCCGAATACAAAGGTCTTTTGTTCTATAGGTACTTCTTTTGCAGAAGAGGCTACTGTTGCTATGATGCCGAGGTCTACGGCCGGCTCTATGATTTTCAGGCCGCCGACAATATTGATAAAAATGTCCATACCGCCAAGGTGCATGCCGGCCCTTTTTTCGAGCACTGCTACCAGGAGGTTTACCCTGTTGAAGTCAACCCCGATCGAAGTCCTCCTGGGCATGCCGAAGTTCGTTTGCGAGACAAGCGCTTGTATCTCGACCATGAGCGGCCTTGTGCCTTCGAGGCTTGCTACGACAGTAGATCCTGAAACATTACTCGGACGTTCTGAGAGGAACAGTTCGGATGGATTGGCGACTTCTCTCAAACCGGCATCGGACATCTCGAAAATACCTATTTCATTTGTTGAGCCGAAACGGTTTTTTATAGTCCGCAGGATACGGTAGGAATGTCCCCTGTCCCCTTCAAAATAAAGGACTGTATCGACGATATGTTCAAGGACTCGCGGACCGGCTATTGTGCCTTCTTTTGTGACATGTCCGATTATGAATACAGGGATGTTGGAACGTTTCGCAAACAGCATAAGTTTTGCAGCGCATTCCCTGACCTGGCCTACAGAACCCGGAGCAGAAAACAGTTCCTGTGTATAGACGGTCTGTATGGAATCTATGACCATTGCCTCGGGAGAGATGTTTAAAGATGTATCCAGAATGCCTTCAAGGGATGTTTCAGGAAGCAGGATTATGTTATCAGGACGGACCGAAAGCCTGTCAGCCCTCATCTTTATCTGCTGCGGGGATTCTTCTCCGGAGACATAAAGCAATTTCCCTGATTTTTTCGAGAGTCCGGAGAATGCCTGCAGCAGCAGAGTTGATTTGCCTATGCCGGGGTCTCCTCCTACAAGGATTACCGAGCCCGGAACAACTCCACCGCCCAACACCCTGTCGAATTCCTTTATGCCTGTAGGGGTCCTGTTTTCAGAAGTGCCGTCAATAGACAGCAAAGCTACGGGTTCGGTTTTTCCGATTGACTGAATTGATGGGGAATGCCGAGAAGCCGCAACAGTTTTTTCCTCTACAAAGCTGTTCCAGCTCCCGCAGTCAGGGCACTTGCCGAGCCATTTCGGGCTCGCATGGCCGCATGACTGACACTGGTAAAAGGTCTTTAATCTGGTTTTGGACATTTTTAATCGCCTTTAATCCTGAAACCTGCAACGAAAAACAAGATTTCAATTTTTTATAGCGCCTGGTAACGTACTGCAGTTTACAGGCCGTGTTATCAAGAGTCTCATAATTGAACAGACATAATATAAAAATCTCCCCACACCCCTCTTTGCCAAAGAGGGAAACACACCCCTTTACCCCTCTTGATAGAGGGGTATTATCCCTCCCTTTGGCAAAGGGAGGTTAGGAGGGATTTTACAAATCAATGCCGTCATTATTCCAGACCGTTAATAATTATAGCATTTTAATCTGAAAAATCTGGAAATCGCCGGTTTCTTGCTGAATTTGACTAAATTCAGCAAGTGTTTTATATTTTACTCTACTATGATGCAGAGCATGACAGGTTTTGGAAGTGCGGAGAAAAACGGCTACAGGGTTGAGATCCGTTCCTTAAATCACAAGTTTCTTGATATCTTTATTAAGGCGCCTGTCTCCTTAAATCAGTTCGAAACTGAATTCAGAAGCGCCATTAAGGAAAGGTTTTCGAGAGGGAAATTCGATATAAGCATCTCGGTCTCAGAGCATGTTCAGGCGGATCTGGAGATCAACACCGAATTTGTCGGAAAAATTTACTCTGCTCTGAAGAGGATGCAGGAA
>JAKAKQ010000342.1 GCA_021813425.1 Nitrospirota bacterium | reverse complement strand
CATTACACACCTCTCTAAATCGATATTAACGAAATATAACAGATTTTAGATTTTATTTGAAAGAGATATTATTGTTTAATACATCCTGTTGACCTTTATGCAACTTGATGATAGTCTTTAACTAACAAATGCTAAAGGAGGCTGATATGTTTGAATCCGACGAAAACAAAGGAGTTATTGTTCTTTTCTCTTTCCTGATCGGAGGCCTGGTTGGCGCAGGTTTAGCCTTGCTGCTTGCCCCTCAATCCGGCAAAAAGACCAGGAGACAGATAGTTGATCTTGCTGATGACGTTAAAGATTATGCATCGGATTATGCTAAAAAACTCAAGGAAAAGATATCATAGTCAAGATTTAATAAAAATGAAGACATTGATTTGTGAAATCCCTTTTACTCTCCCTTTGCCAAATCCCGAAAGCATTCGGGACTCTTTGGCAAAGAGGGGTAAGGGGAGATTTTTAACATTATATCTTTTAAATTATGATTCCTTTAGTATATAGACTGGCTTGAAATATAAGACAGCAAGGGGCGGAAGCACTATATTTATTGAGTATGGCTTGCCGTGCCAGGGGATATCCTCTGAATGGACTCCGCCTGCATTTCCAAGGTCGCTGCCCCAGTACTCACGCGAATCACTGTTTAATATCTCACTGTAAAAACATTTCTCAGGCACACCAACCCTGTAGCCGAACCTCGGTACAGGCGTGAAATTGCAAACTACAACAACGTGATCATCCTGCATTTTAGAACGCCTTATAAATGATATACTGCTGCTGTCCGTATCCCTGAAATCTATCCACTCAAAGCCGCGATAATCAAAATCAACTTCGTGCAAAGAAGGCTCGGATGAATAAAGCCTGTTTAGATCCTGAACATATTTTTGCAGCCTGTTGTGCTGCCTGTAATCGACAAGGTGCCAGTCAAGGCTGTAATCGGATTTCCACTCATCCCACTGTCCGAACTCACCCCCCATAAAGCACAGTTTCTTGCCGGGATGACCATACATATATCCATAAAAAAGCCTTAAATTTGCAAATTTCTGCCACATATCACCCGGCATCTTGTTGAGCATCGACCTTTTCCCGTGCACGACCTCGTCATGCGACAGTACAAGGATAAAATTCTCGGTAAATGCATAAAGAAGCCCGAATGTTAAGTTGTTGTGGTGGTATTTCCTGTGAACGGGCTCCTTTGAGATATATTCAAGAGTATCGTTCATCCAGCCCATATTCCATTTCATGTCAAACCCGAGGCCGCCGAGATAAACTGGTTTTGAAACGCCAGGCCATGCAGTTGACTCTTCAGCGATAGTTAGTATTCCAGGGAAATACTGATGAGTTAACTCATTGAATTTTTTTATGAAATCAATGGCCTCTAAATTTTCATTACCTCCGAAAATATTCGGTACCCAGTCGCCCTCTTTTCTTGAATAGTCGAGATACAGCATGGATGCAACGGCATCAACCCTTAATCCGTCAATATGATATTTCTCAAGCCAGAACAAGGCATTCGATATCAGGAAATTCCTTACCTCATTCCGTCCATAGTTGAAGATCAGTGTGCCCCAGTCCCTGTGTTCTCCCTTTCTCGGGTCTTCGTGTTCGTACAGGCAAGTGCCGTCAAAAAACCCGAGTCCATGTCCGTCCTTCGGAAAATGGGCAGGCGCCCAATCGAGGATAACGCCTATATTGTTCTGATGGCATTTATCAATAAAGAACATAAAGTCATCGGGGGTTCCATGTCTGCTTGTAGCCGCAAAATACCCGATTGTCTGATAACCCCATGAGGCATCAAGAGGGTGTTCTGATACAGGCAGAAGTTCAATATGTGTATAGCCCATTTGTTTCACGTATTCTATAAGTGTATCTGACAGTTCCCTGTATGTAAGGAATCTGTTTTCCTCATCCGGCACCCTCATCCAGGAGCCGAGATGCACTTCATAGATCGATAGAGGGGATTCGAACCAGTTGGTCTTTGAACGTTTTCTGATCCATTGTTCATCATTCCACCTGTATTTGTTTATGTCATAGACTATGGATGCGCTCTTGGGCCTGTATTCGAAAAAGAAGCCATAGGGATCGGCCTTTTCAGCTTTGAACTTGTTGTATTTTGACCTTATATAGAATTTGTAAGTTTCTCCCTCACCGGTCCCGGGTATGAATATCTCCCATATACCTGATGAGATGATTAATCGCATGGGATGTCTTCTGTTGTCCCACCTGTTAAAATCTCCGACGACACTGACTGTTTTTGCATTCGGCGCCCACACAGCAAAATGCACTCCTTTAACCCCGCCTATTTCAGTCACATGCGCACCGAGCTTTTCATACTTCTTGTAATGGCTGCCCTCCCCTATCAGGTGCAGGTCATAATCCGTAAGCACCTGGCCGAAGGAATAAGCATCTTTAAATTCCTTTTTTTCTCCCTCATATGTTTTTATTACTATCCTGTATGAGAATTTATCTTTCTGCTGAAATTTAGCAAAATAAAAGCCCTGTTTATGCATCTTTTCCATGGGATATTTTTTATCAGTCTTTTCATTTATGACCCATGCATCTTCCGCCTCAGGCAAAAAAGCCCTGACCTCTATGTTTTTCTCAACAACATGCATCCCCAGTATCGAAAAAGGGTCACCGTGTTTTCCGTCAACTATGCGTTTGATATCTTCCTTAAGTGCCATATCGTCCTTTCATATATATATCATAATGATAGGTTATTGTATAACAAAAAGATTAATAAATATAACGTCATAATAATTGTCGTATATCCGTCATTCCAGCTTGCCTGGAATCTTTCTTTAAAGAAGGATGCCGGACAAGCCGGCATGACAGAGAGATTACGTTATGCGACATAATTTAAGTCGCGGTGTTTAAAAGAGCAGAAGGCAGGATTTCTTTTTTAAGAAATACATTGGGGACTTGAATAATCAAAACAGTCTGCTTAAAACGCTACGGTTTCTTTATCCCTTCCCTTGCAATCGCGATTTTGCCTGTCCTTACAAATTCCTTGAT
>JAKAKQ010000357.1 GCA_021813425.1 Nitrospirota bacterium | reverse complement strand
GTTCCAGAGAAGGTGTCTCTCGTTGTTTCTGTTGTCATAGTATATCCGGAAGTCGCCGTCAAGCTTCTCACTTGTTTTATTGACTATCACATAACCCGGCTGTGGACTGGTTACATATTCAAGCCTTATGTCGCCGCGGAAGAAGTAGTTGAGAAGGGATATATCATATCCCACTGCCCGCGGTACTAAATGCGATGCATACTCTTTAAAACAGTTGTCATCAAGAACAAATAGTCGCAGTCCTGTTGGAATTGGGATATTGGTATTCAGCAAATCAAAGTGAATATAACTTATTGCAGCCAGCCGTTTTATAGGAACGCCTGTATATTTTAATATATAGAATCTTCTGTCTATCTTTCCGTCCTCAGCGTCTATATTTTCGAGATCGGATAACTGAATGTTGTAATAATTCGTCTCACTCAATGATGGATGCGGATATGAATCGGAAAACAAAATGCTGGGGGTGGTATCTTTGCTGAAAAAATTAGCATTTGTGTATTCAGCCAGACCAACGATATCGGTAGAACCGGGCACCCAAGTTGAGGGATTTCTGTCCTGATACTTGTTCAGATCCCATAATGCAGTTATAGGGATTGATGCATTCTTGTCAATTATAGCTTCATTCAATATCGACTCAGTAGGTTGCATACCGGTGTATATAAGGTTCCTGACATTTTCTTTTGCCCATGTTTCATATGTTCGAGTGCCAAGCGTTATATCTCCCAAATATCTTTGAATATACGGCCCGATCTTTTCCGTTTCTCCATTAATGGGAAAGACATGAATGTCATTTCTCACATGCTCTGGAACTGATGCATCTGCCAGCAGGTGCATGACCTGTCCAACCGATCTGAACGTCATGGCAAGGCTTTCTTCTCTTTTTTCCCTGGTTTTCCCCGACAGTGAGTCATAGAAAAAGTCTCTCGCCCGCGTCCAGGAATAAAGATTATCGGTCTTGTTTTGTGACCATATGATGGATGAATCTACAAGATATCTCTCTCCAGCAAATGTCTTGCATAGATCATTAAGCGCAATATTGTTCAGCCCTGATTTGTCCCAGGGCTTTTTTGTCGGATCATGAAAATGGTTTCTGGCTCGACAGGGGGTCTCGTCTTCAAGCTTGCCGCCTTCTTCAAACCATTTATAGACTTGCTTTTTATTTACAATGCTGTCAATTCCTTTTGTAAATCCCAAACGTGGGAGAATCTTAAGAAAATAAATAGACTGCTGTATTGCTGCTACATTAATCTTTGGATGCACATTATCAGTATCGTATGAAAATACATCGGATGCTGAATGCCATATAAATAAAATGATCATGAAAATTATTAATAAAAATTGTTGCACAAGCACAGTTTCTCTCCTATTCAATTGGTTCTGGATCAAGCCCTAAATTTTTTCTTTCATTATTAATAATAATAAGGAATCTTTTATACTTAGATTTAGGAATCAAAGTAGGTTCACATCGCTGATTCTCCAATCTCTCATCTTTTGCAGTTAATCTCGGCAACTCAATAATCACAGGTTCTTTTGGTGGTAGCATCCCATTCGGCACAAACATCGGTTTGACATCTTTGTGATTTGGATAACACCCATATTCAGGCTTGAAAATAGTAAAATACCCATGAGAACCTAAAAAATACCTCTTTTTTTCGGGTACTACTTTGTTCTCGGGTATTCTGAATTCACCATTTTTGTCTGTGACTGTTTCAAGGGCATCGGCAAAGTGACTTATCGAGCCAGCTGGCCCAGGCTCATTCGCATAAAAGACCACTAATACAGCAGCTCCTTCAAGAGGCGCTTTAGTTTCTGCATCAATTACTTTCCCTTGGTATGGCCCATAAGTTTTTACATTTGAACATCCTACCGCCAAAACTGAAATGCACATCAAAACCATGATCATTAAAAGTTTTTTCATATTTCTCCCTTTAAAATTGATCGGTTTCCCATATGCCCTTGTTATTTTTTATAAAATAGATATAATACGTTACCTCAACAGAAGAACCTCCGATATTTTGCAGTCTCCTGATCCTGTATTTAGCAGTATTATTTTTTATATACACGAGTTCTATGTTTTGCATGGCAGACACAATTTCAGGGAGATAATCAACGATGGGATTAAAGGCTTGTCGATATAGGTCTCTTGATTCAGGAATGAAGTAGGTCAGCGCTCCTTCAATATTCTTTAAAGCCAAGAATGCCTTCATCCCTTCCCACTTCCCCTTAAGTGAAATGTCTATTTTCGCTTTATTTATCACCGTTATAACAATAGTATCCGTGTATGTATTCCCTTTATCATCCGTCACAGTCACTGTCGGGAAGTAGATGCCCTCTGTTGTATATGTATGGCTTATGTCATCAAAAGTAGCCCCTGTATAGTCAACTGTTCCGTCTCCCTCAAAGTCTATTTGATAACTTGTTATTACATTGGGTATTTCTGTTGTCACTGTAAAGTATGATGTCAGGGGCGGGATGCCGCTTGTGATGTTCGCATTAAGGGTAATATATGGCATTGTTGTGTTTGCCTTGACCGTAACTTCTGCTCTTCCGACTCCGCCATTGCTGTCAAGGGCATTTACAATGATCCTGTTATCTCCTTCGGTCAAAGACACATTATTTGCTGTGAACTGTCCGCTGTATACCTCTGCCAGCACTCCATTGACCTTTATCCATACCTCATCTGCATTTGATGAGTATGTCCCTTTGACCAAAACATCCGGCCTGTTGATCGTCTGGTTGTTTTCAGGTGATGTTATGGATATCTGGATAGGCAAGGACAATGGATTTGTCTTGTAGTTTATGGTGATCGTCTGTGTGTCTGTGTCTCCTTCAGGGTTTGTAGCCTTTACTGTTATCATATTTGCGCCTTCCGAAAGAGTTATCCCTTGTGCAATAAATCTCCCATCAGGTGAAATTGTTGCATTTATGCCGTTTACCTCTATTGATGCTGCGGGATCGCTTATAATTCCTTCCACATCGATTGGAGTTGTTGAGAGGTCTGCGCCTTCATAAG
>JAKAKQ010000375.1 GCA_021813425.1 Nitrospirota bacterium | reverse complement strand
TGCCGATTTCTCTTGAAAGCTCTCGCATAATTATGGTCTCTGTCTGTTCGGGAACTAAATAATAATGAAAAGTGCCTTCCGGTTTCTCTTTAAGAAATTCCTCAATAATTCTTGTTTTCCCGAGTCTTCTTCTGCCATGGACCACGATAAAAGATGCCTTATCACGTTCAAGGGATTTGTTCAACAGTTCCAGTTCTGCATTGCGACCGATAAACATTTCAAAACCTCCAATATTATAATTGAATTTATTATAACTCAAATTATATTAAAATACTATCATTATTTTGCTATGCAACAAATACGTTCATTTTTTCATGTCCAGGAATGTCCTTGGCGTCGGCAACGCCGGCCGTCAGGAACAATCTGAGCCTGAAAACCCTACTCGTATACAGATGCAGACACGTCCTTTGGATCAGGGAAGGCAGATTTTAACCTTTCCTCACACTCAGCCCGGTCCTTTAATAGTGGGCAGGCCAAGGAAATCTTTCGGTTCCATTACTTTATCTATCTCAATGTCTTTGACTTTAAGCTTCCGCTCCCGGGCAACATCTTTGGCGATATCCGACATTGGAGTTTTAGAGAAAAGCACTATCTTTTGAACTTTTGTCAACTGTTTTATCCTGTATTCTTCTTTCATGGCTGTTACCTTGTCCTGAAAAAGGATATATCCATAAAGCGCAAACGACTGTTTCTGCCTGATATACTTACTACCCTTCCCGGCGGCATGCATCTTAAGACGCTGTTTAAGGTCATTAGTGACCCCTGTATATAAGGAACCATCGCTGCATTTGAGGGCATATACGAGCCACTGACCCTTCGGAGGAATTTCATCTGGTGACAATAAGCTTATATCGTCTAATTCCGACTCGGTATCAATAGTAGCTAAAACTACCTTTCGCTCTAATAAATCACTTTCTTTAGTCTGATCTTGGTTGTATTGGTTTTTAAATGTCCTTTTTCCCATTTTGCTCATCTCGGCCTCCTTTGGCAAACTATTTTTTCAAAATATAATAGCAAGATAAGATTTAGCTAAACAATCTCCTTGTTGTTATTTATAAATGGAAACAGGTATTCAAGCGCATCAAGCGCTCGACAGCTTAATTCCTGTCTCCATTCAGGTTTCGATCCAAACGCCTTAATCGCCAATGCCGTCAGCTGTAATTCGATTTTTGACGGCAACCCAAGTTTCTCGATGTTTCGACATAAACTATCGAAAAACTTTTCACCAACTCTCAGCGGTTTTACCGCAGCCATATAGGTAAATTGCAAATGAACAGCATCATAATATGCGGGACGAGAACAATGAGACTGCTGCCAATTTGCGGTGGGTTTCTGTAAATGTTTTTTCATGCGTAGCTCAATTCCTCATGTTATCAAACATTTTTCGATTTATAGCCCAGCATCATGAAGTTTTGACCCTGGAGCTGTTCATAAAGTGTCTGATCCCTTGAAACCATCAGATACGGCATAAATACTTCCTTGATGTCCACCATACCAATCTCGATTAGTGCCATTTGTGCCTGTACCCACCGAAGGACTTGACGCCATGCCACGCGTCGTGCCTGTTCAGGGCTATGTAAGTGTCTTGGTGTGTGTTTGTCTTTTTTCATGGCTTCAAGAACCGGCTCCCATTTCGCAGGCAAACGGAAGGGTACACGCTGTTTTTCTGTCATCACAATAAAAGAAATACCGACGATCTCACCGCCGTCATATTCCGTCTGTATGTATTTCACCATCCCAGACCTGGAAAGCAGGGTTGAAATTTCGCCTGCTGTTTTCTCAGCCGAGATCTTGGTAGTTGCCATAAAAATCATAAATCCTCCATACAGTTTTTGTGGATCATAACTACGTTAAATCTCACGGATAAACTCCGTCAGTTCTATCAGTATCGCCCTCGAAAAATACGGAACGTATCCGTCACGTGCCATAAAACAATAGCAATCATTATACTCAAAATATTCTCCAATCTCTCCTGGTCGCAAAATCCAAACTCTCGTTTCCCTTGGCCTGAACCGTTCGACAATAAACGGTAGATCTTTTATTAACTGCAATTTTTGAGGATAGGGACGATGTAACAAGTCCACTTCAGCCGCCTCCCTGCCGCTGACCGGCACGTTAGCTTCGTTGTAAAGCGTTTTATTTTAAATGGGTGCCCCTTCAATAAATTCGGTATTTGCAATCTCCATAAGAACATCGCCGTGGCAAGCTTTGGGATGACAGAAACAGAGCAGATCCTTACCTGAGAGTTCCTGCTTTACAGCCTTCATCAGTTCCGGCTGATTTTTAAGCCATACACGATATTTTGCGATTACTGTTTCTCTGTCGCCATCTTTGCCAAGAATGAAGGGATTCCCCCATTTGCCTGGCCTGCCGATATACACAGCCCCTTTGGGTTTGCCGTCACGATGGATGTTTAGCACTCTTGGCTCCCGATTAATTTTTTGAATAAGGTCCATTCCCGTTCTCCATTATCTTTTCCCATTGTTCCAGATGAGATGTTATTTCTTTGAGGGGTTTTAGCGGTAGTACGGATATATTCCCCTGAACTTCCAACGTATACCACAGCAGAGCCTCCATATTTTTTATTGTTAACTCAGTGTATAAGGTGAAAGGCCTTTTCCTTTTCCCTGCATCAGCTTCAGGAGTATCTTCTGTCTCTTCTCCAATATTATAGTTCTCGTAATCTTCTTCAAAGAGTATGAGCCATTTATATTTTTCGGAATCATCCAGATTATCATCTCCTAAGGAGGATAATGCACAGCGAAGACACATTCTGATGGACTGCCGCCGTTTTGTAATATCTTCAAGTAATTTTATCTCTTCTTTTGTGAAATCAGAAAGATAGCCTTCCAGACGAAGTTCCCAAATATTGCAATCAAAAAAACACGTCCCAAGCTCATAATAGTCTGACAGATATCGTTCTTTGGCCTTGAGAAATCTTTTGAAAAGTTTCCTTTGAAATGAAACAGCCTTTAGACCATCAAAAAATTTCCTGTCCACCATGGAAACAGGGA